>JALNXV010000253.1 GCA_023230175.1 Candidatus Cloacimonadota bacterium | reverse complement strand
TTTTCAGATGGAAGAGAGTAGAGTGGGCTGGATTGACTGGAAAAACAAAGGAATAGCTGCTCAGTATGATCAACAAAAGCTCTGTCCATTCTGTGCAAATCAGTTGCCAAACGACTATGAAGAAGAGAAAAAGGACTTTTCAGAGTTATATAAGAAAGCAGATGCTGCTAATTTGTCTCTGGTAAGTGAATTGTTTGACTCATGCAAAGATTTCGTTTTAAAAGAAAAATTTGATGAACTGCAGCAATGCATAAGAGATGACACTCTTTCCCAAGAGAGCGTTGAAAAAATAATTTTTGACTTCTATTCTGATATAGACTATTTGTATCAACAATTTGAAATGATTATTTCCTTTGATTCTTCAAATTTTACTATAAAAGAAATTGACAAGATTCCAGATGAAATAAGGAGTTTATCTGTTGAATCCGTACGATTAACTTATTTCCGAAGTCCAAAATCGTTAGATTTGTTTTCTAGTTTGAATAATGAAATTAGCAAGTTAATTACTAAGTCTTCTTTATTGAAAGCAGAGATGGGAAAATTAAAAAGTGTATTGCTAAGTGCAATACGAGATTCGGAAGTTGATATGAATGCCTTTTTGTCTATAGCAGGATTCCCTTATCAAGTAAAAATCAAAGCGGAACAGAATGAGAATGCCGTTGCGTCACTTTATTATGTAAATGAAAATAGTACAGATATACCTGTAACTGGGATAAAAACTCATTTAAGTTGGGGTGAAAGAAATGCGTTTGGAGTTGTTCTTTTTATGTATTATGCTTGTTCAGAAAAGGCTGATTTGATTATTTTGGATGACCCAGTTTCATCGTTTGATGCAAATAAGAAATATGCAATAATGCACCGCTTGTTTGAAAAGCCGCCACAAGGAAAAGAAAGTTTTAAGAGTTTATGGGGAAAAACTGTTTTGTTGCTTACCCATGATTATGAGCCTTTGATTGATTCAATCATAGTCAAAAAGTTAAGTGGGGATAGAGTGTTTGCTACCTATCTTGAAAATGATAGTCACATTGTTCAAGAGAAAGAAATTAAGCAGAATGATTTGATTTCAACTGTAAAGTTTTTAAAAAGTATTGCTCGGGATTCTTCCATTCCCAAGATTTGCCGATTATCGGCTGCTAGAAAATATCTAGAACATACTGAGGACTTTGATCAAAACAATAAGTTCGGATTTGCCTACAATATTCTTTCTTCCTGTCTCCATGGTTTGAACCGTCCTTGTAAAAAAACAGGTGACAATCAAAGTGTTGATTTAATGCCAGATGAAGCGAAACTTGGTGTAGACTATATTTCGGATTTATTAGCTGATAGTTTTTTATATTCTGATTATCTAAATGAGTTTAACTCTCTGGAAAAACTAATTGATACCTTTAAATCTCTTTCAAATACTTATCTAAGGTTGCAGGTTTACAGAGTAATGTGTTTGCTAATCAAAGAGGATACGGAGCTGAAAAGCAGGATGGCTTTTGTGTTAAGTAATGAAGATTTGTCCAAACTTGTAGATGAATCTTTCCATATTGAGAATGATTACTCATTTGTTTTGGATTACCGAAAATACCATATGATACCTTCTTGTTTTTCCGATTTGATTGAAAAAAATGTCCAAAAAATAAGAGATACAATTATTAGATTAAAGAATAAGGAAAGAGCAGAATGAAAATACTAATTACAGGTGCAAAAGGCTTCGTAGGCCGCAATCTTGTGGAGAATCTCAAAACCATCTCTGATGGCCGAAGCAGGCGATATCCTTCTCTTGCTGGATGTGAAGTACTGGAATATGACATCGATACCTCGCCATCATTGCTTGATTCATACTGTTCTGACTGTGACTTCGTCTTCAACCTCGCAGGGGTGAACAGGCCCAAGGACAACGCTGAGTTCATGGCTGGCAACTTCGGCTTTGCATCTACGCTGCTGGATACTCTGAAAAGGCATTCAAACAAGTGCCCGGTTATGCTCTCATCATCGATTCAGGCTACGCTCATCGGAAGGTACGCCCAGTCGGATTACGGCAAGTCGAAGCTGGCAGGGGAAGAACTTTTCTTTCAGTATTCAAAGGAAACCGGAGCTCCAGTATTGGTCTACAGATTCCCCAATCTCTTCGGGAAGTGGTGCAGGCCTAACTACAACAGCGCCGTTGCGACCTTCTGCAATAACATAGCCAATGATCTTCCGATTCAGGTCAATGATCCCTCGGTCGAACTGGAACTCCTGTACATAGACGACCTGCTGGAAGAGCTGCTTGCTGCGCTCTGCGGCAAGGCTCATCGCTGCGATTATTCAGGACTCGATCCGATGCCCTCCCGGGATGGGAGATACTGCTACGTGCCAGTTTCACACAAGGCAACGCTTGGCAGAATCGTCGAGCTGCTAGAGACATTCAAGAAGCAGCCGTCAACCTTGCTCATGCCGTCGCTGATGCCTGGCTCATTCGAGAAGAAGCTTTATTCTACCTATCTGTCGTACCTGCCTGAAAGGGCTGTGGCGTTTGACCTGAAGATGAACTGCGATGACCGTGGCAGCTTCACGGAGATCATGAAGACTCTTGATCATGGGCAGTTTTCGGTCAATGTCTCCAAGCCTGGAATCACGAAAGGGCAGCACTGGCATAACAGCAAGTGGGAATTTTTCATTGTTGTATCAGGACATGGACTGATCGAGGAACGCAGAATCGGCACTGACGAGGTCTTGCGTTTTGAGGTTTCAGGCGAGAAGATGCAGGCAGTGCATATGCTTCCTGGGTACACGCACAACATCATCAACCTGTCAGAGACTGAGAACTTGGTGACTGTGATGTGGGCGAACGAAGTGTTCGATCCGCAGAAGCCAGACACATTCGGGGAAAAGGTGTGAATGATGTCCTTGATTGAGATACAACTTCTACGAAATGGATACTTTGTTTTCTATCTTAGGAAAGCACAGACAAAAACAGACTCTGATGTTTGGATAGAAGGAAGCAACTATCATCTCTATTCAAAGCCTTCATATAAACGGGAAAACAAGATTACGGTAAAAGATAACTTATTTCCGCAAATAAAAGAGTTCATAAGCCGGAATGACTGCCCTTTTGATGTTAAACATCGACAGGATCTTATCATTTCAGAGAAGAGCGATTGTTTGAATAGAACAATAAGAAAAGAACAATTGGTGATTGGTAGAAGAGAATACCGATTGTCTGTTTTGATTGTTGCTGGAGCAACAAAAAGAGAGATGGAAGTCTTGGCTTGGCTTGATAATCATTGCGAAATGCATGTTTGTCTTTCCCTAGTAGACTATTTGCAAGCGGTGCTTGAAAATGCAAAGGTTTTTAAGAAGAATACTTATTATCGTGGTCAATCTTCATTTTATGAATCATGGTTACCCTCATTGTTTCGTGAAACAAAATGGGTTGATAATGAAGTTTTGCTTAATTCAAGAGTGATGAGTAGGCATGTTGATGAGTTTTCTGACTGTAAAACGACAATCGAGCGACTGATTAAACTGAAACATTTCAATCAACCTTCGCGGCTGTTGGACATTGTTTCTAATCCGTTGATGGCATTATATTTTGCTTGTAATAATGAGAAAGAAAAATCATCAGGGATTATTGCAACAATTTTTTCGAAACAAGAAAATGAAAAGTACTCCTTGATTAGCGATACAGTTGTTGAACTTTCATCTTTGTCTATGAATAATCGTTTGCCAGCTTTGTATAGTTGCAAGAGAACAAAAGACAAAGAAATAATGGAGAGCCAATATAACGAAGAGAAAAAGTGTTGCAATTATTGTGTAATCAATTCATTCCTAGAAGAACAAGCGCACCAATGTAAGAAAGACATGGGGATTGAATCTTATTGGGATAATGTTTCTTTGGAAAAACTGAATCAATGCATCGTTGTCAACCCAGAGGAGAATAATGTTCGAATTAAACAGCAAAAAGGCCTTTTTATTCTTTGTGGCTTGAATTCTCAGAATATAAATGAACCTCCAAGAACATTTTCCAGAATGTTCATGTATAATAGAAAGCGCTATTTTTACTTTGTTCCAAAACCCATTGTCGATGATTGCCTGAAAGCTCTTGATGTGCTAGGAATAACAAAAAGCCAAGTTTATTTTGATCTTGAAAAAACTATTGAGTATGAAAAAGGTGAACTGTTAAAATGAGCAGAATCAAGCTAATGACAATAATCGGCACAAGGCCGGAGATCATCCGCCTTGCTGCAGTGATCAAGAAGTGCGACAAGTACTTCGAACAGATTCTGGTCCATACCGGCCAGAACTATGACTATGAACTCAATCAAGTGTTCTTTGATGACCTTGGGCTCCGTGCTCCTGACTACTACCTTGATGCAGTAGGCAAGGATCTCGGAGAGACTATCGGCAACATAATCGCCAAGTCGTATGAGTTGATGGTTGAAGTTAAACCTGATGCGCTTCTGATTCTCGGCGACACCAATTCATGCCTTTCTGCAATCAGCGCCAAGAGGCTTCACATTCCAATCTTCCACATGGAAGCCGGCAACCGCTGCTTCGATGAATGCCTTCCTGAGGAGACGAACCGCCGAATCGTGGATCATATCTCCGATGTGAACATGTGCTACAGCGAGCATGCAAGGCGTTACCTGAATGCCGAAGGCACTGCAAAGGAAAGAACTTTCGTCACAGGCTCTCCTATGGCGGAGGTCCTTCATGCAAACCTTGCCAAGATCGAGGCTTCGGATATCCACAAGCGCCTTGGTCTGGAGAAGGGCAAGTACATCCTTCTTTCGGCCCACCGCGAGGAGAACATCGACACTGAAGAGAACTTCTTCTCACTTATGAACGCAGTCAATGCAATGGCTGAAAAGTACGATATGCCTATCCTGTATTCATGCCATCCGCGGTCGGCCAAGTACATCGAGAAGAGAGGCTTCAAGTTCGACAAGAGGGTCATCGCCCACAAGCCGCTTGGGTTCCATGATTACAACTGCCTTCAGATGAACGCTTTCGCAGTGGTCTCTGATTCAGGAACTCTTCCTGAAGAGTCATCGTTCTTCCTTTCTGTAGGTCATCCGTTCCCTGCAGTGTGCATCAGAACCTCCACAGAGCGTCCTGAGGCGCTGGACAAAGGAAACTTCATCATTGCCGGAATAACGACAGAGCAGGTCCTTCAAGCCGTTGATACAGCTGTTGCAATGAACAGTGCCGGCGACTATGGAATCCCTGTTCCGTATTACACTGAGGAGAATGTCTCCACCAAGGTTGTTAAGATAATCCAGTCCTATACTGGAATTGTAAACAAAATGGTCTGGAGAAAACCTCAGAAATAGTGCATCTTCTGCTGCGTCAGGCGAAGCATTGTGGTTTGGCATAATTAAATAGACTCAGTTTCAATCTGGCTAGATATTGGAATTCTGAAGTGGTTGAATTATGATATAGAGAAATTAGGGGAAAAGTAGGGAAAATTTCCTTAATTTGTTGATTCAAGACATAATGCATGC
>JALNXV010000252.1 GCA_023230175.1 Candidatus Cloacimonadota bacterium | reverse complement strand
TACATCTCCCTCAACCTCGAATCCTACTCCTAATGAGACACCAACAACACCTACTAGCCCTACTAAAGTAACACCCGACACAATATCTAAAGTTAATACTTCTTCTCCAGAATCAATTGCTGCTAATTATGCTTCAATGGAACAAATAGGAAAACAAAATGTAGCAAATGCAGAAAATGCAAGTAATTTTTGGAGTGAAGGTCTTTGGGGTAAGGGTGGAACTAAAGACAACCCAACAACAGAAGGTCGTTGGGAAGTGGGTAAAAAATATATAGGATTAGATGGGAAAGAGTTTACTGCAACCCAAGATTTTATCAATCAAGCCTCTCAAAAGGCTGTTGAAGCAACTAATAATTTATTTAATGCTCAAACTAAATTAGCTAAAACTATAAAAGATAAATTAACTTGGGAATTAAAAGCGAGAGAAGATGTAAATGGTGGTTTAACAGATACTATTGCTTTAGAGGATGATATTCGACATGAATTAGAATTATTGGGCGAAGATGATTTTGTTGGAAAAGCAGATATTACAGAACGATTATTGGGTAACACTACTCAAAGGAAACAAACGTTACAACATTTAAAAGATTTAGCAATTGTTGAAAGAGATACCTATGCTATGGGGTCAATGGAATGGACTGTATTAAATAATAAAGCAAAAGATTATGACGAACAAATTGAAGATACTACATCTGCTATATTTGAACAAGCAAAAGCATTAGGTGAATTAAAAGCAAAGTCTTTAACTGTTTCATTTGACGATCAAATTGAATCAATAAACAAAGTAATTTCTGCATTTGGTAATATAGATACTGACGCAGAGTCAGCAGCAGTTAATGAATTAATGAATAATATTGGAAATATTTTACTTAAAGAATCAGAATCTATTGCTAAAAAAATTAATGATATAAAAGCAGAAATAAAAATTACAACAGATACCACTAAACTTATTGCTTTGAACAGTGAATTAGAACAACTTACTGACAAACAATATGAAGTTCGTATTTCTGTTGTTGGAAATGCAGAAAGTAGAATTGAAACTTATAATAATAATCTTAAAAAGTCTATAGGACTTCAAAAAAAAGTTGCTGATTTACAGAAACAAATTAGAGATGCAGAATTACAGCAAGCATTAAAAATTGCGGGTGCATCTCTTGATAAAATTAATAATGAAATTGGTAAAACAGATTATTTAATTAATTTAAATGAAAATGGAACTTTTAATCCTGGTGCAAATGTTGATGTTCCAATTATAAAATATAGAACACCAAAAGCAGTAGGAGAAAAAATTGCAGTTGAAAATCCCATAGAAGATAGCACTGAAACACCAATTGATTTTATGATGAGTGAAACTACGAAATCAAGTACATCTTATATCACAACATTAAATGATACTATTAATCCTATTTTTAATAAAATTTCTGCATTGGGTACAATTACTAAAGATAACATGGGTGAATTTACGACTCTATATCAAAGTATATTACAAGATACAAGTGCTCTCACTGATAGTTTACCAACTATACAAGAAGGTATCAGAGCACTAGGTAAAAGTATGAATTTACCACCTGATATTATAGAAAATTTTGTAACAATATTTACTATTCCAATTCAAACAGCTATTACTGAAGCAGAAAGTACAGTTAAAACACAAATAACAACAGCAGGACAAGATCTTGCAAAAGGATTATTACCTGTAATTGAAACAACTAGCGGTACATTTGTAACAGCTATAAGTAATGCAAAAGATATTTTTAATACTGATAAAGATATCTTATTAGCGTCAGTTAATACAGGGGCTGAAGAATCTAAAACTGCATATATAAGTGCGGCAAAAGATGCAGTTCAATCTGCTTACGACTATTTAGGGACTTTAAATACTGGTTTAAGTGCTATTAATGGTAGAATTCTTGAATTAGAAAAATTGAAAAAATCAGGAGCATTAACACCTTTACAAGAGGCGGAATTAACTGCTTTAAAAACTATGAAAGTTAATGTAGAAACAGATATAACTGCAACAAAAACAAGTATTACTGATTTAGGTACTCAAATTCAAACCCAATTATCAGAAGAAGATATAGAAAGTATTGAAATCAACATTGATGGTAACGCTACTCCTTTAAATAAAACGTTAGATGCAATATTAAAACCTAAAAAAAAAGATGATTCTAATACATTAACATTAAATGTTACGGGCGATACTGCTGAAGCCGTAGCACAAGTACAAACATTTTTTAATAATTGGGATGGAAAACCTGTAACATTAAATGTATCTGCTTTAACCTTAGATGCTCAAACTGCTGTAGAAAATTTTGTTAATAGTATGAATAATAAAAGTATTGTTATTAAAACCACTATAGCAACAAATGATGTTCCTGCTCATGCGAAAGGTACTAAATCATCTCCTGGTGGAATTTCAATAATTAGTGAAAAAGGTCGCGAATTAATAATTTCAAATGGTAAAATATATCTTTCAGGTAATAATGGTGCGGAATTAGTGAATTTACCTGAAGGTGCTCAAGTAATTGCGAACCAACAAACAGAACAAATACTTAAAGAATTAGGCATTCCTGCTTATGCAGAAGGTACAAATAATACTACAAATAGTACTACAAAATCTATAGGCCAAATTAGTTTTAGTGCTAATATGGTGAGTTTACTTACTGACAAGATAGATCTTTTGGAAAAAGTAGCACCAATTGTTGAAGCAGAAGTAACTAAATTATTAGATAGTATTGCTTCCTTTAAAAATGCAGATGGAACTTATAATGAAGATGCAGATGGTGTAGTAGCAGATACTATTAACCAAATTAAAAATTTAGTTAGTGCTGGTCAGCAAGCACAATTAGCATTAAAAGCTGCTATTAAAGAAAGATATGATTCTGACTTTGAACAAATGGAAAAAAAAGAAAAAGGGTTAAACGATACTATTGAATCAGAGAATAAGTTACAACATCAAATTAATATGTTAGATGAAAAAGATTATAGCGGTAAATTA
This sequence comes from Candidatus Cloacimonadota bacterium, assembly GCA_023230175.1. Lineage (GTDB taxonomy): Bacteria > Cloacimonadota > Cloacimonadia > Cloacimonadales > WRIO01 > JALNXV01. Next base: position 2,478 of record JALNXV010000252.1, on the reverse strand, counting down.
ACCTTAACTGAAAAATTAATTGGAACAACTCAAAAACAAAAAGAAGCATTAACTAATTTAAGAGATACCGCTAAGGCGGAAAGGGACGTTTATAAAGTAAATTCTACACAATGGACAATTTTAAATGATAAAGTTAAAAATTATGATGAACAATTAAAAAATGTTGATGAAACTCTACGCGATTTAGGGAACACGACAAAAGAACTTAAACAAAGTCAGTTAAATACTATAAAAACTACTGAAGAACAAATTATAGGAATGATAAAAAAACGTGTTGAGGCTGAAAGACAAAGTTTATCAGATACATTAACAGATACAAAAAAAAATATTGATGCTAGAATAAATTATATTAATAAATTATATGATAATGAAGATTATCAAAATCAATTAAAAGAGGAGCAAAAAACTTTAAGAGATTTATATGAAGAACAAGCGAAGTGGATACTTGATAATTCATTAGAAGGTAAAAATAAACAAACAGATATATCTAAACAAATCGTTAAACAAGAAGATAAAATTAATAGTTTACAAAGACAAAAAGGGAAAAGTTTACGAATTGAACAGTTAAATGATGAGAAAACAAAAGCACAAGAAGAAACAGAAGGGAAGCAAAAGGAATTAGAAAAACAATTAAAAAATGAAAATTTATATGCTGAAGCACGTAAGGCATTAATAGACGGCACATTACTTTATTTTACTGATGATGGCGATGGTAAAATAGTTAAACAAAACATGGGTTTAGAAAATGCTTTTATAAGTTTTACAAATACTTATGGAGAAGGTTTAAGTATATTAGGTGATACAATAAAAGCAGATTTTGCTAGATCTATAACAGTAGCAAAAGATACGTTAATTGATTTAAATAAAATAATAAGTAGTCTTTTTCAAAGTGATATAAATAAATGGAATAATCCTAATAATTTTGATAAAATAAATAATTGGGTTTCTGCTAATCCTGATAAATGGGATAGAATATTAGATGAATGTGAGAGTGGGACAGTCTCTGTAGCAGAGACAATTAAAAAATTAGTAAGATTAATTGGTTTGGAATCTGGAGGTTATACAGGAGATTTTGCTGGTGGTAGGTTAGCTTTACTTCATAAGAAAGAATTAGTATTAAATAAACTTGATACAGAAAATATTCTTAAAACAGTTAATATTACTAGAAATATTGTAGAAAATATTAAACCTCTTAATTATCAAAATTTAACAAATGGAACGATATCAAAACAAGATATTAAATTTAATTTTGATAATCTTATTAATGTACAAGGCAATGTTGATAAAGATGCCTTACCTGGGTTAAAAGATATTGCTAAATATACAATTAATGAATTAAAACGTGAGTTTAATAAACAAGGAATTTTTAGAGGGGTTTAATCCCCTCTTTACTTTTTTTATTAGGTGGTGAGAACAATAATAAGTACATATTTTTGGTTTAATAGAGAAAGTAGTATAACACATGGATTAAGTAATATACGTTTAGATACGGGTATGATTGCAGAACCATATTGGGGTAGTAGAGATTTAATTACTGATAAAATCGCAGGTAAAGACATTAACTTTTTATATAAAGTTGATAGAAAACCTATTCAATTTGAATTAACATTTTCTTTATTAGAAGGTTTATGGACTCCCGAAAAACGATTTGAAATAGCAAGATGGTTGATTCAAGATGATTATTGTGAATTTTATACAGCAGATGCTCCTGATAGAATATTTTATGCTATTTGTATTGATAAAGGAGATTTATTAACTAATGGTTTAGAACAAGGGTACGTAACTTTAAGATTTAAAAATCTTTATCCTTATGCAATGACTTCTGTATATTTGCAAACTTTTGATTTATATAATATATCTTCTCCTATTATTATTGAGATTGAAAATAAATCAAATGTTGATAAATATTATTATCCTGAGATTGAAATACAAGCAACTAATACAAATATTACATTACAAAACTTATCAGATAGTGGTAGACAAAGTATAATTACAGGTTTTGATGTAAGTGGGGAGACAATTTATATTAATAGTAAAAATAAAAAAATAATAAGTGATGTTTCAACTTCTAATCCTTTAAGTAAATTTAATAAGAATTGGTTCCGTTTAACTTATGGTGTAAATAGAATTCAAGTTACTGGAAAATGTAAATTAAGTATTAGATCGCAATTTCCAATTTATATATAAAGTGTGGTGATTAAATGCAATGTTAATTGATAATTATATAAATCAAAATTTTGAATATGAAATAATACTTTGTAAACCTGATAATACTCAATTGGTAGTCTTAGATGAAGCAATGAATTTTGAATATGATGGTAAATTTCCTACTACAGATGAAATTAGTTTTGATATTCCCTACTATAAAATTGAAAATAATCAACAAGTAATAAATTCTAATTATAATCTAGTCATCGGTGATTATTTAATATTAATGAATCAAAAACTTGATGATACAATTATAAATTCTAAATACTT
>JALNXV010000251.1 GCA_023230175.1 Candidatus Cloacimonadota bacterium | reverse complement strand
TCAAAATCGATAAACCTGTTAAATCAGAAATTAAACTGGACAGGTTATCTAATATGACTAATATGCAAATACTCAATTTAATTAAATATCAACAAAATAATATCATAGAAAGAGAACTCAAAAAGAGAGCTTTTGCTGAATGCAAAGATAATCTTCCTTTAAATACTTTTATGAGTAAATACTTGGCAATGCTTAAAGATTCTAAATCTTTTGATGATTTTAACAGTAAACTTAAAAAACTTAATTCTAATACTCAAGATTCAAATTTAAGAAAAATTCATAAAAAGCTATTTCTTAAAAACATTGGTAAAGCCTTTATTGTTGACAATGATTCATTTAAAGAGTCTGTAATGCAACATAATATTAATAAAAAAATCATTGATAACTTTGGCTTAATTGATATTGATAATAAGCTTTTCGAGTATTACCAACTCTATATAACTACTCTAATAAATCATCAAAAAAATCTTAATAGAAGGAAGGCATCATGAAACATAAAAATCACATATCATACAAATATTATGTTAAAGGAGAATTAGAGATTACATCTCCTTTGATTATCGCAAGTGGAAATGATGAAATAGCTGATCTTCAGTGTATAAGAGACAAAGATGGCAAGCTGTTTATTCCCGCAACTACAATAGCTGGAAATATAAGAGATTATCTTAATAGACATTTTAAGAATGATAATTTAATAAATCTAATATTTGGTTCTGATAATGATCAATCTGAACAAAGTATGTTTATCTTTTACGATGCTGAGTTAATAAATGTTCCTAACCTTTGCGTAAGAGACGGAGTTGCACTTGATGATTGGAATAAAACAGTCAAAGAAAAATCTAAATATGATTATGAAGTTATTAACCCCGAAACTACCTTTTTATTTAGAATGGAAGTTAATGTAAGGGAAAAATCACCCAAGAATAAAGAAGATATAGAAGCTATTATTTTAAAAGTTATTTCTACTCTTTGTCGAGAAAATATCAGATTAGGAGCTAAAACAAGACGTGGCTTTGGTAAAATAAAACTTATTAATCAAGAATTTTTAAAAATAGATATTGTAAACGAAAAAGATAAATGGATTAACTTTGATTGGCAGAAAAGCAGTTTTGATTCAAATTTAAATCAGGACGAAAATAATTCAGAATTATTCAATAATGTATATAACACAAAAATCACTGCTGATTTTGATATTCCTAATAGTTTGATTATTCGAACTTATAATACAGATCCTAAGGATGTTGACTCTGTATCTATTAGCTATAAATTAGGCAATGATAATATTTATCTTATACCGGGAACCTCGTGGAATGGAGCATTAAGGCATTCTTTGTTAAATATTGGACGAGAATTAGACAAGTATTCAGAGATGAATGAGCTCATATATAACTTTTTTGGTTTTGCGGGAAATAAACAGAAAAATAAAAAGGCTATACGTTCAAAAGTAATAATTGAAGAAAGTAAGATTAGAAATCCTAAGGCAAAAAAGTATGTTCGTAATAAAATTGATAGATTTACCGGTGGCGTTGTAGAATCGGCTTTGTTTGATGAAAAACCAATTTATGCTGCGAAGGTAACCTTAAATTGTGAAATCAATGACCCTCAAGATTATGAGATAGGTATGTTGATTCTTGCCATTATGGAACTTCAAAATGGTTTTCAATCTGTTGGTGGTGGTACAAATGTAGGCAGAGGAAGACTAACAGGATCTGAAGTAAATATTTCAACACAAGATAAGTTGAATTTATTGTCTGAAAGTGATAAATCAAAATATTTGAATGCTTTAGCGACAGCACTTAATACAACTGGAGGTAATGATGCAAAACCTGAATGATATAATAGAGCAATACTTGGGTAAAATAGCTGAAGATGCCTGGGTGTTAATATATAAACATAATGAAATAATCCTTGATAAATTAAACTTACTAAATAATGAAAGAAAGATGACCCCATTGAATATGATTAAAGAATGTAGAATATTTTCTGAACACTCAGAGATAAAAATCTGGAATTATCAAAACAAAACATTACACAGAATATTTACTGATAGCGATAATCAGTATAATGAATATGTAGAAGAAATGATCCTTTGGGGAAATAAAATAAAAGACGATAAGCTTATTGAGGTTGGAAGAGGTTGTGAAATAAAATTTCCTTTCAGTATAGACAATAAATCAAAAGAAAATAACAAAAATAAACTACCTTTTAAGCTTATTGTTAAAAACCTATATCAATTTGATGAAAATGGCTTGATTATGTTTAAAGACGCTCGACTTGTAAAGATAGTAGATCACAACAATCAGGAGGTAAAAAATGGCTAACTATATCATAGATAAAGACTGTAAAAGATTTTTAAATCCCTATACTTTTATCCCTTTGGAAGATCAATGCACACGTGGTATAAATCATAAAGATATTAAAAAACAAGAATTATCAACCGGTTATATTGAATGTAAACTGGAATCTCTAAGTCCAATATTCATTCCTAATACATTAAATGATAATTTCTTTGAAGACCCTAAAACTAAAAGCTATGATTTCTTTTCATATAAAGATAATACTAAAGATAATGAAGTTACTAATGAACCTGTTATCCCCGGAAGTTCAATCAGAGGTTGTATCCGATCAGCTTTTGAAACATTGACAAACTCTTGTATGTCAACTGTTTCTGATGAACATATTCTTTACAAGAGAGTTACTTCTCCGGGCACTCCAGGCATAATAAGGAAAATAGATCATAAATGGATTATTTATAAATGTAAGCGCTATGGTGTATCATTTAGATCAGGTAACACTCAAGACCACAGTGACTTCTCCAATGATTTAGAAGATTTTAAAAATGGGGATAAGATTTATTTTACTGTAGGTGGCACTTACAAAACGAAAAGAAATTTTTCTGCTTTTGAATTTGTCAATAAAATATCAAAAGAACCATTTAGAAATTCTTTAAAAGGTATTTATCATCAGGGAGAATCGTTTGGTAATAAAAAGCATCATGAGTCAATCTTTGTTAAAACAAACGATGAAGTCTCTGTTAATACACAAGCTCTTGAAAACCTGCTTGCAAATTATATATTATATCAGGATGATACAGTAAATCTACATAAAAAACAAAAAAAAGGACATTATGGATATATCTCAAATATTGAAAATGCCAAGTTCGCAAAAATTGATGATTTAGATGGTATGCCTATATATTATAAACAAGTAGGTGATAAATTATATTTATCTCCTGCTGCAATAGGACGAGAGGTTTACCATAATAAATTAAATAACATTATAAAGACATATTCAGCTTGTCGTTCATCAATTAACCTTTGTCAAGCATGTGCCTTGTTTGGTTTTATATCAAATGAAAAGGAAAATAATGCTGTAGCATCAAGGATTAGCTTTTCAGATGCAAAGATATTAAATGCCCCAAAATTTTTAAACCCGCTTGCCTTACCTGAGTTATCGAGTCCAAAAATTTCTTCAATGGAAATGTATCTAAAAAGACCGAAAAATGCAGAAAAATTATGGAATTATGACTATATTGATGATAGTAATAAAGGTGCTTATACTCCTGAGATTAAAGGTAGAAAATTTTATTGGCATCATTCTGCAATCGGAAACTTTTCTCAAACAGCTGATTCAGATCGTCAGGTAGTTGCTAGGCCTCTTGATAAAGGTGCTGAGTTTACCTTTAAGATTTATTTTAACAATATTACATCTGATGAACTTGATAAATTAAGATGGGTCTTGACCTTAGGTAAAAACGAAGACTTAGCTCATAAAATCGGTATGGGTAAGCCTGTGGGATTAGGTTCTGTGAAAATTTCTATTCAAAATACGATAATCAGAAAAGTATCTATAAAGGATAATGAATTTTCATATATATTAGAAGAAGATAATAGAGATTTTAAAAATATAAATCTCGGTTGTTCTGAAACTACTAAATTAGCTTTTACTAAATTATCTAACTATAAAAACTGTGCAAATAATATAGTTTATCCATATTGTATTGATGATAATAATAAGAAAATTACTATGAATTATGAATGGTTTGTAGGGAATAAATTAATTAAGGGTAAGGGGACAGATCATATTATTGAACAAGTCTTACCTGATATTTTAAGTAAAGTTGAATTGCAATACTTTCCATACTTAAAAGAAATAAAAAAAACAGATAAAAAACCAGATAATTATCAAAGAAGTAATTATGGAAATAATCAACAAAATTATCATCGAAGAAATAATAAAGACTCTCAAAATACAACTATAATGGAACAACTTGCTCCTAAACAACTAAAAAATATTTTTAACTCTAATAATTCTAAAACTAAGAATGATTCAAAATCTTTGACTGATTTAAATGTGAAAAATCTGACTAAAGAATTAAATAAAATGAAGTCACAAAAATACTCAAAAGAAGAGATAGAAAGATTTGAATCACAACTTAAAAAACGAAGTGATTACAAGCAAAAAGATCTTAACTCAAAAGTCAAAGATTATTTAAAACTATTTGAAGAAATTAAAAATAATAATTTATAATATCTTATATTAAAATAATTAGTTAAAAGCCTCTTTTTAAAGAGGCTTTTTTACATTATTAACAAACAAGCTCTCTTAATAAAAAAATAGGCTTCTCAAAATTAATGTTGTGCGAGCATCCTTGCTAGCATTTTGGCTTGTTATGCGAGCATCTTGCTTGCATTTATGAACTGTGATGTTATGCGAGCATCTTGCTTGCATTTTGGCTTGTTATGCGAGCATCTCACTTAATGTTTTTCTTACAAGTCGGAAAAGGCTATCTCAAAACACCGGATTAGCCGTTGAAACTGGTACCGAGACGGCTCATCCAGTCTGTCATTCTGAACGTAGTGAAGAATCTCATCTTATTGATTTATAATATTTTATAAAAATCAAGGAGATCCTTCGCTTACGCTCAGGAAGACAAAATTTCTTCGAAATTTTGTTAACGTTTATGAATATTATTCTGCCTCTTTAACCTATGAAGATAAAATTATCTCCACCAATATTTTAACCAGTTTATTGGATTAGAAAAACAATAACCACTAAAGTGGCAAAAAAAGAAAAGGTTATCGCTGTTTTCCACATTTTGAAAAATGTGGCTATGATTTTAGTTATTTTTCATAACTTTCGGAAGCTTGTAGTACAATATTTGATATAGTTAATTATAAAATTTTTAAAATCTAAAAAATAATACTTGACATAATTATATGTATTAACTATCTTTGAGTTATTGCTCTTAATAAAGATATATAAGTGTTGAAAATTAAATATCGAAGATTTTATAACTATATATTTAATAACTGATTAAGTTCTTTGATATTTAATAAAAATAAACAAATCACTGCACGTGATTTTATGTTTTTTTACACTTTTTTATAACTGCATATTTTTCAACAAGATATAGATTTTAGACAACAAATCGCGTGCAGTAACAGAATTGATTGATTAACAACGAGTTAGAATGAGAGAAACTGTTATGTGTATA
>JALNXV010000250.1 GCA_023230175.1 Candidatus Cloacimonadota bacterium | reverse complement strand
AGCTTCCGGTTTATAGTTTTCTAAAATATTGTATGTAAATGATTTATGTTTTTTAGTGCAAGCAAGGATGCTCGCACAACAAATGTTCTATAAGCTTCCAGCTTGTAGTTTTCTAAAATATTGGATGCAAGTGATTTATGTTTTTGAGTGCAAGCAAGGATGCTTGCTCAACGAAATTATTCAACAATCTTTTTGAGAGTGGTTATTAGATTATTAAAGTATTTGTTTAATATGTTTGATATTATTACATATTTGCTTTTAATTGTTTGATTCTTTTTTCTATTTCTTTGTAAATAATACTTTCGTCAGTAATGGATGGATCTCTTGTTTCAAACCAGATATTACAAGGTAAGTCTGAGCAGTAACCACAATGTTTATAGCCTTTATCCTTTGCACATTGATATATTGGGCAGGTTGTTTTATTATAATATTTTGCCCAAAATACTTTACCTTCAATAATTGAACATCCTTCACAGGTATTTTGAAAATGTGGACATTTTGAATCACATTCATAACCACAAGGATTTATCATTTTTTACTCCTTATTCACTATTCTTCAAGTAAAAAGTTTTTTAAGTCAGATAGTTTTTCAAATGCTTGAAGTGGGGTTAAATTATTAATATCAACATCAATAATCATATCTCTAAGTTGATTAAGTCTTTTGTCTTTATGATCATTATCTTCTACTATTAAGTCAAAGAGGTTCACTTGCTTAGATTTATTAAGTTGTTTTTTAATTCTTGCGGTTAAGCCTTGAGGACTGATTTCTATAGCCTCAAGATTCTTGAGTATTTCTTTAGCTCTGTAGATTACTTTGGTTGGAATACCGGCTAATCGTGCAACCTGAATACCATAACTTTGATCTGCACCACCGCGTTCTATCTTTCTGACAAAAACAATTTGATCATTCCATTCTTTGACTGAAATGTTGTAATTTTTAACACCCTCTAAGATGTTTTCGAGTTCGGTAAGTTCGTGATAATGGGTAGCGAAAAGAGTTTTTGCGGAGATATGTTTATTATTATGAATATATTCAATAATTGCCCAAGCGAGAGAGAGACCGTCAAAAGTACTTGTTCCTCTTCCAATTTCATCGAGTAGGATAAGAGAATTATTAGTTGCAGAATGAAGTATATTAGAGGTTTCTATCATTTCAACTAAGAAAGTACTTTGTCCCATTGCCAGATTATCGGAGGCTCCAACTCTGGTAAATACCCTGTCAACAATTGGCAAAGAAGCGTTATCGCAAGGGATGAAACAGCCAATCTGAGCAAGAATAATACATAGCCCAATTTGTCTAAGATAGGTTGATTTACCTGCCATATTAGGACCGGTTATCAGAGCAATTTTAAAATCTTTTTCATTAAGAAAAACATCATTAGGGATGAATTGTTCTTCTGTTAATAATTTTTCTATAACAGGATGACGGCAAGAATTGAGTATTAATTCGCCTGTATTATTATAAACAGGTTTTGTGTAATTATTTTGCCAACTTATAAATCCAAAGTTAGATAAAACATCAAGTTGGGCAATAATATCAACATATTCAAGTAAAATGTTTACTTTTTCACTTAGAGTTTTTCTAAGTTCACAGAAGATTTCATATTCAATATTTTTTATTCTTTCTTCTGCACTTAAGACACGGGATTCGTGTTCTTTGAGGATTGGGGAAATATATCTTTGGCAATTAACGAGAGTTTGTTTACAGATATAATCTTCAGGAACTTTGTCTTTATGATTATTAGTGATTTCAATATAATAGCCAAAGACTTTGTTAAAACCAATTTTTAGACTATTAATACCGGTGTTTTGTCTTTCAGAATCTTCTAAACTTGCTATCCAACCTTTTCCGTCTTTAGAAATTTTTCTTAATTCATCAAGTTCAGAATGTATATTATCATTTATAATATTGCCTTCTGTGATTGTCATAACAGGATGGGGAAGAAGAGTATTCCTAATTAAACTGACAATATCAGAAAAATCACCTATTTTAGCTTTAAGATTGTTAATTATCTCTGAATTAAAGTAATTTAAAATGTTGATAATATTAGGAGATGATTCTAAAAAATCTGAGAGTGTTAGTAAATCTCTCGGGTTTACTTTAAAGGTTGCCAGTTTACTGATAATTCGGCTTAAATCTCCAATCTCTTGTAAAATTTCTCTTAAATCTTTTGTCCAGGCAATATTGGTTTTAAAGTTTTCAACAGCTTCTTGTCTGAGAATAATCTCTTGTTCATTTATTAGAGGATAACTCATCCATTGGTAAAGTTGTCTTGATCCCATAGGGGTTTTTGTTTCATCAATAATATCAATTAGACTTCCTTCTTTTGTGTTATCTCGCATAGTAGAAAAGAGTTCAAGATTTCTCCTTGTAGTTTCATCAATCATCATAAATTTGTCAATAGAATAAAATCTTATTGAGGCAATATGAGACAACTCTTCTTTTCTGAGGTCTTTTACGTAGCTAAGAGCAGCAGTCGCCGCAATGATGGCATTTTTCTTGTTTCTGGCTCCAATACTTTCTAAGGAATGAATTTGAAAATGATTTTTAAGCATTTTTTTAGATAAGTCATATTCATAATGCCAATCTTCAAATATACTTATGGAATGAGGGTAAGGTAGTTTTAGTTTATCAATAAAGGCATAGTTCTCTTGATTTTGAACTAGTATTTCTCTTGGTAATTGTCTGAGTAATTCGTCTTTTAAATACTCTAAAGAGAATTCACTAAAGAGAAAATCTCCTGTAGATAAATCAAGAAATGAGATGCCTGTATTGTATTTATCTTTTTCGATAAAGATTGAACATAAGAAGTTATTATTTTTACTAGTTAAGAGCTTTTCATCTAAGATTGCACCGGGTGTAATAATCTCTACAATATCTCTTTTGACGATACCTTTTGCTTGTTTGGGATCTTCTACTTGTTCACAAATAACAACTTTCTTCCCTGCTTTAACTAATTTGTCAAGATAAGTATCAAGGGCATGGTATGGGAAACCGGCAAGAGGAGGAGCGTCTTCAGTTGCTTTATTTCTTGAGGTTAAGGTTATTCCAAGTATTTTGGATGCAATTTTAGCATCTTCATAGAAGGTTTCATAAAAGTCACCCATTCTAAATAGAATAATTTTGTCGGGGTGTTGATTTTTGACATCCCAAAACTGTTTCATTAAAGGAGATACTTTATCTTTTGCCATAATAGATTAAATTAATTCACAAAGAATAAAAAAGATTTATATTTTTTGCAGTCGTATGTATTTTGTTGATTAAGGGCATCCGGTTTTTGATTAAAGGGACCTTGAATTACAGCATACATTGTTTTTCCGGAAACAGGTTTATTGATTACAAAACAGGGAATATTAGCTTTATCTAAGATGTTTTTGTAATTATTTGCTGATTTTTGAGTGCTAAATACACCAAATTGTAAATAATAATTGTTTTTGTCTAATTGTTCATATTTTGAAACAATTTTGTTATTGAATGCCGAGATTTGAGATATTGGAGGAATTGGGGTAGTTGTATTATTAGTTGTAGATCCCGGTTTATTAAGAGCAAATAGTCTGTCTTCAGCTTGAATGCGATATTGACTTTGAGGAAAGTTGTTAATAATTGTTTGATAAATATCAATAGCTGTAGTTATGCTTGCTTTTGTATTTATCATTTCGTAGAGCATACCTTGGTAAATAAGTAAATATGCTTTGTAATTTATAAACTCAGTAGATTGAGCAAAGTCATTTAAATATTTTTCAAAAGCCGTTAAATTATGATTGTAATATGCAGATTCTAAAACAATTAACCATATATTAGGTATTTTATTATGGTTTGGGAATTTTTTTATAAAAGATAATGAGAGGTTAGTTGCTTCGTGATGATTTTGTAATAATTGAGTAATTTTTATTTTCCAATATAGAGCATCAGGGATATCATTATAGTTAATTTTTTCTAATTTATTTAAGGCTTTGGAATATTCTTTGTTTATATAGTCAATAATAGCTAACTGTAATCCTGAGAGTTGTCCGTAAAGTTGTCGAGTATTGTTTGAAAAATTTTCAGAATGCAATAGTATAGAATTTTGGATATTATTGTCTAATAATGCTGCATAGTACATTTTTGCAGATTGAGTTTCTTGATTATCTGAAAGGTTAATTATTAATATCTTATTATTTTTATTTAGGTTTGCATTTTTATAAAGAGTCTCTATTGTAGCAAGGTCATTTTGTTGAGCCGGTAATAAAGTAAAAATTGCTAATATCATTAAGATACAAATAATTTTAAATTTACTCATTAGAGAATTAATCTAATCCTTTCTCAATAACAAATCTGAGTATTTTTGTGAATATACCCATTAAAAATCCTTGTTTAAATTTTTTTTCTTATTATACCAAAGTCAGGTAATTTTATTTTTGAAAATTTAAGTTTAAAAATTGTATTTGGTTTTGAAAGGGGTATTTCTATTAGGTCTTCGTTATAGATTGTGATATTTTTTATGATTAAATCTTGTGTATGATCAGGGAAAATGATTTCAATTTCATCATTTGTTTCAATTTTATGGTATGATTTTACTGTAACTATTATTTCATTATTATTTTCTTGAATATTAATGATGTTGCCAACAAATTGGTACTCTCGTATGTATGTGGAACTTTCATAGTTTTGGGTGTCATTTTCATCGAAACCATTAAAAAAGCCTTCAGAATAAATTCTATGACTAACATTGTTAAGTTCAGCATTCCAAAACTCATTATTAATTTTTGTATTATTGATTATGTTATTTAATTTAGTTTTATAAGCTCGAGTAATAGCTGAGATATAATAAATACTTTTCATTCTACCTTCAATTTTGACACTATCAATCCCTGCTTTATAGATATTTTCTAATTGATTAAAAAGACATAAGTCTTTAGAATTCATAAAATAAAATCCATGTTTATCTTCATCTATAGGAAAAAACTCATTAGGTCGGGTTTCTTCCATAAGGTGATATTTCCATCGACATACTTGGGTACATTCACCTAAATTTGCACTTCGGTTATTAAAGAATGCACTTAATAAACATCTGCCTGAATAAGAAATACACATTGCCCCGTGAACAAAGATTTCTAATTCAATATCCGGACAGGCTTGTCTGATTTCAATTATCTCTTTAAAGGTTAGTTCTCTTGCTAATATAATCCTTTTTGCTCCTAACTTTTGATATGCTTTAACTGAGTTTATTGAACACACATTTGCTTGTGTGCTAATATGAATGGGGATTTCCGGAGCTAATGATTTGACAAAGTCCATAACACCTAAATCAGATACTATCACAGCATCAATTTTTGCTTTCATTAATTGAAGAACATAATCCTTCATATTATGGTAATGCCTATTGTGTGCATAAATGTTCAATGGTACGAAAAGTTTTTTATTATGTTTATGACAAAAAGCAACTGCTTCTGTTAAATCTTCTTGAGTGAAATTATCTGCTTTAGCTCTTAGGCTGAAATCTTGACTACCGGCATATACAGCGTCTGCACCGTATAAA
>JALNXV010000249.1 GCA_023230175.1 Candidatus Cloacimonadota bacterium | reverse complement strand
ATATACCAACTAAAGCGATCAAAGCCAAAACAAACTATGCTATATGGGCAAAAAGCGTGAACATCTAACAAAACCTTTTTTATAATTCCGACAAAAAGCAATATACTTACAACAAAGAAAAAGATTTGAATAATACTTCTTTTTTGTATCATTTTTTCACCTTTATAATTCTTTTAATTTTCTTCTGATTGTATTTCTGGAAACATTCAAATATGAAGCTACTTTTGACTTATTACCATCAAATTTTTCAACAAGAAAACTCACTATAGTTTCTTCAATATCCTCTAAACTAACACCGTCCGGAGGAAAACTTAATACTAAATCATCATTAGTAATGTTTTTTATCACTAAATGATTAGGTCCTTCACCGGTATTAATATTTAAATGATAAGGCTTTAATTCAATTTCGTCGTATAAAACAGTACATCTTTCAATAACATTTTGTAATTCACGAATATTACCCGGCCAATCATAATTTTCTAATTCTGTTATAGTATCTTGACTCATAAATTTAAATTTTCTTTTTCTCATTTCCGAAAACTTAGTTAAAAACATTTGAGCAAGAGGCATTATATCTTCTTTTCTTTCTTTTAAGGAAGGGATATGAATACTTCCGGTATTTAATCTGTAAAACAAGTCTTTTCTGAATAAACCTTGATTAATCATTTCCGGAATATCTCTATTAGTAGCACATATAAATCTCACATTTAAATCAATTTTCTTTATACCTCCTACTCTATACATCTCTTTTTGTTGAATCACTCTCAACAGTTTTGGTTGCAACTCTAAAGGCATATCTCCAATTTCATCCAAAAAAATTGTTCCACCCTGAGCCATTTCTAATTTACCTATTAATCCTGTTTTTTTTGAACCGGTAAAAGAGCCTCCTTCGTAGCCAAACAATTCGCTTTCAAATAAGGATGGACTAATTGAACTACAATTAATAGTAATAAATGGGGTAGTAACTTGCCCATCTCCATAATGTATCATTCTGGCAATAATTTCTTTTCCTGTGCCGGTTTCTCCGGTTATCAGTACAGATACGGATCTATCTTTATGAAAGCTTAAAGCAAGGTTTTGAATAGCTGTCATTTTTTCTGAAAATATTCCTACTTGACCGATTCCGGCAACTTCAAGGTATGCATTTTTAATTTTGTCAAATTTAATCTGTAAATCCAGAGTACTTTCATAAAGTTTTTCTTCAAATTGAGTTTTAAGTTGAGTATTTTCTTTTAAAAGGCTTAAATGTTCCTGTGACTTCTCTATTACTGAAGCTAATTCTTCAACATCAATAGGTTTCTTTAGGTAATCCCAAGCACCTGCACGAAGAGCTTGTAGAGCAGTATCAAAATCAGCATGACCTGTAATCATAATAACATCAGTAAATTTCCCTTCGGAATAAGATTTTATTTCTGTTAATAATTCCAAACCTGACATTTTAGGCATTTTAATATCTGAGATTATCAATGGGTGTTTTTTTTCATTCCATAACGACAATGCTAATTCGGCATCATCGCATTCATCAACATCTAAGCCTAAAAAATGTTGTAAAAAATTAGCTATTGATTTTCTACTTAATTGTTCATCGTCAACGAGTAAAACCCTCATACTATCTCTCTTTCTATTATTTTCAACACTTATTAGTTAAACTATCTTTCTGAGCATAAGGAAAGCTCAATTCAAAAGTTGCTCCTCCTAATTCATTATTGTAAGCTTTTATTAATCCCGAAAATCGGTCAAGGAAATTCTTTACTAAGGCTAAGCCTAAACCCATCCCTTGACTATTTACTTGTTTATTGACAAATGGATCAAACAATGCCTTATTATTAATTTCAGGTAATCCGGTTGCATTATCTATAAAGTTTAAATGTATCTTTTGATTTTCAATCTTGGTAGAAACAATAATATTTTTAAACTCTTTATTTGTTTTTTCAAAAGCCTTAATAGTGTTATTAAATAGATTTATAAAAATTTGTTCTATAAATAATTTATTAGCTTTTATTGATAATTCACTTTCAGGGATATCAAGATTTAGCTTAATGTTTGCTTGTTTAAGTTTTTCTCCCATTAATTTACTTACATTTTTTACTATTTCATTAATGCAAATAATCTCTTCATCATCTTGATTATCATAATCCCAATAGGTTTTCATTTGATTAATAATTTTATAAGTTCTATCAACAGCTTCTACAATCATTTTTATCTCTTCAATAAAAATCGAAGGCAAATACCCTGAATTCTTATTATACCAATATATAATACATTCAGCATCAATTTTAATATTACTTAGATATGCATCCATTTCATAAGTTAAAGCATTATTCATTAAAGAAATAGATTTTAATCTTGTTGTTTTATTTAGGGTCTGTTGATTAGTCAATTTATCTTGTTTTTTATCAAAAATATATTTTAAAATAATAAATCTATTTTCAGTAATTATATTATCAAAATCTGTTTGATACTTAGAAAAATCTATATGAAACTTATAAGCTGTTTTATAATCTTTTAAGTTTTCATATATATCAATTGCGAGTTCGACAACATTCTTTTTTAAAATAAAAGAATTTGCAATATCTGCTTCAGCTAATGCATTATTTATCAAAAGAGTTGATTCTTGATAATTCTTTTTATAAAACAAACTTAATGCCTTATAATAAAGGAAGAGGCATTTCCAAAAGGGATTATTTTGACAGACCAGTAAGGATTCAATTTCTGATAAAAGCTCGTCCATTAAATAATATTCTGTTAAAGCATTATAGCAAGATACCATACATAGTTTTAAACTTAATAATTGATTAGTAAAGTTTATATCTTTTTCTATAATTTTTAATCGGTCTAATTTTTCCTGTACACTTGACATTTTTAATCTTATTAACTCAAGCAAACATTTTTCAATGAGATATGATTGAGCACCTTTAAAATCATCTTCAACCTTTTGTAAAAAATACTCTGCTTGTTCATAATCTTTTAATAATCTAAAATTCCTTGTAGATAAAATCAAACTATGATATCTTAGTATTTTATTATCTATCAATTTCTCAAGTTCTAAACACTCTTCAATATATTTAAGAGATTTGGCAAAATTATGCCTATAAAGTTCACAATTTGATGCAATTAAATACAAGACTGCTTGATCAAAATTATTTATATTAGTTTTATCATTGATAATTCTTAAGCATTCATCCCAATTAAAAGCTGAAAACATTTCAAAGACATCTAAATATCCTGTAATAAGCCTAAATAATCCTTGATCGTTAAAGAAGAATAATTCTTTATGCATTTTTACACCTATTATTTATTGGTAATGAAAACCTTAAGATTGACTTTTTTGTTAAATAATCACTTTTTAAAACTAAAAGTCCGGTATATCTTTCCAGATAATACTTAGCAATCCGATAATTCATAGCAATAGACAATCTATTTTTGTCAAGAATATTATCATCGCAAATAAGTAAATCATCAATCAAAAAATCAAACTCAAAAAATAGATTTATATCATCAATACCTTGTTCAAATCTAATACAAAAATGTTTCTGACAATGATTATAATATTCATAAATATCTGATATCATATTTAAAATATATAAAAATATCTGTTCTAATAATACAGTATCAAAACAAACAATATAATTATCATTAATATCATTCTTAAAATCAAAGACAACATTATTTTGGTTAAATTTCTTCCTGTATAGTTTTAGAATATTTTCAAATACTTCTTTAAGATTAAGATTATGAAAATTTTCTTTATGCTCAGAAGTCTTCCAAAATTTCTTAATCTGAGATATAAGATTATTTATCTCTCTGACTGATTCAGATATATTAGTTAATTGATTAAGTATAAAATCAGGAATTTGACCGGGATTTCTTTTAGACCAATATAACATACTATCGTTATTTATTTTTATAGCCGACAATGGTTGATTTATTTCATGAACAATTCCTGCTGAAACTATACCTAATGAAGTAGTTTGAGCTGAATGTGATATAATCTCAAGCATTTTCAATTTCTCAATTTCTGCATCATAATTAATTTTTAATTGAGTATATTTTTCGGAAATTTGCCTGTTAAATATTTTCATCTTTAGTTCACTACTAAGTCTATGAAAATAACAAGCTTTTGCATATTCTGCCATTGAATAATAAACCTCAGATATAATTTGCCAACTCTTTTGTAACTGAGCATTCCTATTAGTCTGTTGAGCTTTATCAACAGCAATATCCAAAACTTTTAAGGCAGTCTCAAATTCCTTTTTCTTTAAATGAATAACTGCCTGTTCATTACAAACGTTTAGATATTGATAGCTATCTATAGTTGCATCAATAAGAGTAAAGCATACATCCAAACTCTTTTGTGCTTCAAATAAATAATCTTGCCGTTCTTCAATGATTGCTTTATTATAAAATACAAAAGATTTAAGTTCTCTTACTCTTAACTTTTCTGATAAGATTAAAGCCTTTGAAATATATTTTTCAGATTTGGCAAAATCCTTTTTATCACTATATAGTCTGGCAATATTACAATGCACATTTAGAAAATCCGGATTATACTTTAACGATTCTAAAAAATACGATTCGGCATTTTGATAATCATCAAGCAAATAATACACCAAGCCAATTATGTGACAATTAATTGCTACTTGATCATTATACATCCTGCGTTTATTTAATTCTAAGGCAAGAAAAGCATAATCCAAAGCACGATCATAACTCTCAATATAAAAATACATTGCACTTAGAGCATCATAGGCTCTTGAAAACAAAAAATCTGAATGAAGTTTTTCTGCTATGCGTAATAATTCTTCGCAATAAAATTTTGTTAAATCAGCCTCATCCCTATAACGCAAAAAGCTAATAATGTCTAATAACTTATCACCTTTTTGAGTTAAGGTAACAGCATACTTAAATTCACTCAATAAATTATCAAAAACATCATTCATATTTACAACTTGTAATATATATGATTTATTGTCAACAAACTTTTTTTATGAACTCTTTTAAGGTTTTAACAATCCAAATTTTACTATATTCAACTGTTTTTTCACTAAGCTTGACAAAAAAAACTCAATTATATAAATGTCAATATATAGATTCTGAAGTCTGAATACCTAAGGTTCTCAAGCTAAGGTATAAGACCAATGGGTTAATTTTGAAAAGAATTAATCTCTCGTATTTAGAAAGGAGTCATAATGAATAACTGTGTTGTAAATTTTAAACAACCTGAAAATGAACCTATTAAAAAATATCTACAAGGTTCAGAAGAAAGAATCAAATTAGAAGCTGAAATGCAAAGGCAATTGAGCGAAAAAATCGAAATCCCCTTAATCATTGATGGCAAAGAAATATTTACAGAAAATCGCAAACCAATAATTTGCCCACATAATCACAAAACCATTTTAGGGTACTATTGTCAAGCGGGTGAAAAAGAACTAAAAATGGCAATAGAGTCAGCTATGAACGCAAGAAAAGTTTGGCAAAATTTCCAATGGGAAGATAGAACTGCTATCTATCTAAAAGCAGCTGATTTAATTACAAAAAAATATACTTACA
>JALNXV010000248.1 GCA_023230175.1 Candidatus Cloacimonadota bacterium | reverse complement strand
TACTCGACCATGATGGTCAAGCTACGTTCTTTTTTCTCGACCAGGATGGTCAAGCTACGATATTTGTGATTAGAGAATCAAGTCCGGAGACTGACTTGACTTGCAACGAACGTAGCGAGTGTGAGTCGAGGATGGCGATACCTTGTCATTGCGATGAACCTGCGAAGAAGCAATTTATTTCATCTTTAAGTTTCTATAATAGGAGTTTAGTTATTGCTTTGATATAGATACAATGTTCAATTTTTATTACTTTATCAGCAATATCTTCGGGAGATGTACAATCTGCAATATCACATTCTTTTTGATATACTATTGTTCCTTCATCATATTTTTCATTCACATAATGAACTGTTGCTCCAGATATTTTTTCTTTATTGTCATAAACAGCTTTATGTACAGCTATACCGAACATTCCTTTACCACCGTATTTTGGTAAAAGAGAGGGATGGATGTTGATTACCGGTGTATTTATAAGTTCAAAGAAATTGTTATTTAATTTTCGCATAAATCCGGCTAATACTATTAAATCTACCGGGTTAGAAAGTAATTCTTTAATTAATTGGTCATTAATTTTTAGATTATGATTATAGCTAATTATTGGGATATTGTATTTATCGGCAATTTGAGTTATAGGAGAAGTTTTATCTGTAACAAAAAGAAATGAAATTTGTATTGGATAGTTATTTTGTGTTATACTTTGACAGATAGCATTGAAGTTTGAACCTCTACTAATACCACTTGCAAGAACAGCAATTTTTTTCATTAAGACTCCTAAAAAAAGAAAAAAGACGCATTTAATTGCGTCTTTAACAGTAATATATTATATATCAAAAAGTTTTAAATGTAATTCATTGAGTTGATTGTCTGACACGATCGAAGGTGCTTGACTCATTAAATCGAAAGCTTTTAATGTTTTAGGAAAGGCTATTACATCTCTGATGGATTCAGCTTGACTTAGTATCATTACCATTCTGTCGATACCCGGTGCTATTCCGCCGTGTGGAGGGGTTCCGTATTTAAGAGCATCAAGGAAGTATCCAAATTTATCTTGTAAATCTTTTTCTTCAAAGCCTAATACATTAAAAATCTTTTTTTGAATATCGTATCTATGGCATCTGATACTGCCGGAAGATAATTCCATACCGTTACAAACCATATCATATAATTGACCTTGAATATCTCCAATCTTTTCAGGGATATCAAAATATGGTAAATGTTCTTCTTTGGGTAATGTAAACATATGATGAGCAGGTTCCCAACGATTTTCTTCATCATTATAATCAAATAATGGAAAATCATGAACCCAACAGAAAGCAAAGTTGTTTTTATCTATTAAGTTAAGTTCTTTACCAAAGTAATTTCTTAAAGCCGCTAATACTTTAAAAGATAGCTTATCTCGTTCTGCAGAAAATAGGATTAAGTCATTGTTATTAAGATTAAGTTTTGTTTGTAAGTTAATTTTTTCTTCTTCAGAAAAGAATTTAGATATTCCGGCTTCGAAGTTATTGTTTACATATTTTACAAATGCTAATCCTTGAGCTCCTTGATGTTTTGCAATATTTATTAAGTTATCTGTTTGTTTTCTTGAGTATGATGCACAATCTGGGATTACAATACAGCGAATTTGATTATTGTTTTCTAAAGCGTTTTTAAAGACAGTAAAGCTTGTATTGGCAAAGATCTCAGTAACATTTTGTAATTCTAAGCCAAACCTTAAATCAGGTTTATCGCAACCGTATTTTTCCATAGCTTCTTTCCAAGTAAGTCGGGGGAAAGGAGTTTTAAGTTCGACATTGATTGTTTCTTTCCAGACATAAGTAAACAATTTTTCCATAAGTTCATAGATTTGTTCTTGAGAGACAAAGCTCATTTCTAAGTCTAATTGGGTAAATTCAGGTTGTCTGTCAGCTCTTAAATCTTCATCTCTAAAGCATCTTGCTATTTGAAAATATCTATCCATACCGCCAATCATTAGTAGTTGTTTATATATTTGAGGTGATTGAGGGAGAGCAAAGAATTTGCCGGGATGAACTCTACTTGGAACAAGATAATCTCTTGCCCCTTCAGGTGTGCTTTTCATTAGAATTGGAGTTTCAATCTCGTAGAAATTATTTTTTGTCAGAAATTCTCTAATAGCAAATACCATTTTATGTCTTAGTTTGAGAATTGATTGTAATTTTTCTCTTCTTAAGTCAAGGTATCTGTATTGTAAACGTAAGTCTTCATCAGCAATTACATTTTCGTTGAGTTGTATAGGTAAAGGTTCGGAATTGTTTAAGATTTTCATTTCATTGATTATTATTTCAATATCTCCGGAAAGAATATTTTTATTAATATTCTTTTCATCTCTGAAGGATACGATTCCTTTAACGCTAATGACATATTCGTTTCTTACGTCTTTTGCTTTTGAATATGATTCTATATTTTCCGGCGGGAAAACACATTGTACAATACCTTTAACATCACGTAAATCAATAAAAATTAATCCGCCTAAATCTCTTCTTTTATGTACCCATCCCATAAGGATAACTTCTTTATTTAATAGATCCTTGCTTATTTCTCCGCAATAATGGGTTCTTTTAGTTTCGCCGATTAGTTCCAGCACTTAAAGCCTCCGCTAATATTTTATTTTGATTTTAAAAATTTAATTTCGTTTGATTTATATATAAATCTGAATTCCATATTTCTGTTATTTAATTTAGGAAAAAATAAAACTCCTTCTTTAAAGGCACCCGGCATTATTTCTCCAAAATTAAAGGATTTACCTGTTATATTTTTCCTTATTTCGTAGATACGTGAAGCGTTTTCTCTTTGAGTTTCTGCTGTGATGCTAAATCTATCAGGAATTAACGCAGTATCTTGAAGCATCATATCTAAAACATTAACAGGCTCAACAATATCATATTGTAAATTAACTTGATCTATCACATAAAAATCGTTATAATTAACCTTAATCGGTTTCTTAGTGCGGTTTTGTATTTTAATAAAAAAAGTTGTGTAAGAATCGGGTAGATACTCAGGTTGAGATGTCCAGAGAAATTCTTTAACTGCAATTAGTAATGTGTCGTTTTGAATTACAGCATATTCACCTGAAATATCTACATTATCTTGTTGCACAGGTAAGTATTTTTGAACACATGAATTAAAAAATAGTACTAAAAAAACTATTAAAATTAGATTACATAATTTAGAATTAGTACTATTAAATTTTATCATTATTCTTCTTCTTCCTCTGTCATATTGTTTAAGATTTTATCATCATCAATATCATCTTCCGGTTCTATATTTTGTTTAGATGAGTTTGCATTATTTTTTTGTTCTAAAGCGTCTATTATATTGTCGTTGACAATTTCTTCTTCGTCTTGAACACAAGTGATATCATGAACACTATCCTCAGGTAAGATATTTATTAATCTAAGTCCTTGAGTTACTCTGCCTTGAACTTTTAATGAAGATACACTTTGTCTGATTACAAGACCATTCCTTGTTACAATCATTAAATCATCAGAATCTATTACTTCTAAGAGTGAAACTAATTGACCATTTCTTGCAGAAGTTCTTAAGGTTATAACTCCGCGAGTATTTCTACCTTTAACCGGATAGTCATCAATAGCGGTTCGTTTACCATATCCGTTTTCAGATATTGCTAAAATTGTACCGCTTCTTTTTACGACAACCATAGCAACAACATAATCATTGTCACGTAAATTGATACCTTTAACTCCTTGAGTTCCTCTGCCGGTGCTTCTTACTAAGGTTTCCGTAAATCTAGTTGCCATACCTTTAGAAGTAGCTAAAATAATGTCATTATTTCCTTCAGTAATTTGAGCGTTGATTAATTCATCGCCTTCTAAGAGTTTTATCGCTATGATACCTTTTGTTCTTGGATGAGAAAATGCTGATAATCCGGTTTTTTTAATTAATCCTAATTTGGTAACCATTATTACGTTTTGGGTATCATAGAAAGAATCTGTTGTGATAAGGGCTTTTACCTTTTCATCTTTTTCGAGTTCTATTAAGTTGATTAATGCTCTTCCTCTTGCTTGTTTACTGGCTTCCGGTATTTCGTGAATTCTTAACCATAGGCATTTACCCATATTGGTAAAGAATAATACATAATCATGCGTTGAGGCAACAAATATTTGTTGGATAAAATCATTTTCTTTTAATGAAGAACCGCTTGAGCCTCTTCCACCTCTTGATTGGGTTCTGTAATTGATTATTGGCATACGTTTAATATAACCCTCATGAGAAATCATAACAACAACTGTTTCGTTTGGTATTAAATCAAGTTCATCAATTTCTCCGGAGCCTGCCATAACAATTCTTGTTTTTCTTGGGTCAGAGTATTTTTCTTTAATTTCTGATGTTTCTTTTTTGATAATATCTAATCTAAGTTGTTTATCGGCTAAGATATTTCTGAGTTCTTGAACTGTTTCTAAAATTTGTTTATATTCTTCTTCAATTTTATCTCTTTCGAGTCCGGTTAAACGAGCAAGTCTCATATCAAGGATTGCTTTTGCTTGTATTTCTGAAAGACCAAATTTATCTTGTAAAGATTGATTAGCTGATTGAGTAGAATCAGAACCCCTTATGATGGCGATTACCTCATCAATATTATCTAAGGCAATTTTATAGCCTTCTAAAATATGTAATCTGTCTTCGGCATTTTTTAGTAAATATTTTGTTCTTCTCAATATTACATCGTGTCTGTATTTTATAAATTCCATACAGAGTTCTTTGATATTGAGAACTTTTGGTATTCCGTCAACTAAAGCTAAATTGATAACTCCGAAAGTACCTTGAAGTTGAGAGTATTTATAAAGTTTATTGAGTACAACATTGGCGTCAGCATTTCTTTTGACAACGATAACCAGTCTCATACCTTGGCGACCGGATTCGTCTCTAATATCAGAAATACCTTCAATTCTTTTCTCTTTAACTAAGTCAGCTATTTTTTCTATCATTAAATTTTTTGATATCTGGTAAGGAATTTCTGAGATAACAATCAATTCACCACCGTCCGGTTTGGTTTCAATATCAGCCTTACCTCTTACTTTAAGTTTTCCTCTACCCGTAGTGAAATATTCGGTTATACCATTTTTACCGATAATATATCCACCTGTTGGAAAATCCGGACCTTTGATGTAATTAAGCATCTCCAAGGGTTCTAATTCAGGATTATCAACAAGGGCAGTTATAGCGTCACAAACTTCTCCTACATTATGAGTAGGCATACTTGTTGCCATACCGACAGCGATACCTGATGCACCGTTGACGAGCATATTGGGAAATTTTGCCGGAAATACTTCGGGCTCTTTTCTGGTTTCATCGTAATTATTTCTGTAATTAACAGTTTCTTTTTCTAAGTCATCCATCAAATCTACTGCAGCTTTATGTAATCGTGCCTCAGTATAACGCATAGCAGCCGGCGGGTCTCCATCAATAGAACCAAAGTTACCTTGTCCGTCAATGAGTTGGTATCTCATTATCCAAGGCTGAGCTAAACGAACGAGGGTTGGATAAACTACTTGTTCACCGTGAGGGTGGTAGTTACCG
>JALNXV010000247.1 GCA_023230175.1 Candidatus Cloacimonadota bacterium | reverse complement strand
TATGTACAGTAGTTCCAGTTCGACAGAGGGGTCATTGACCTGAATCGGAAGTTCATTGGCTATGTTATTGCAGAATGTTGCAACTGCGCTGTTGTAGTTCGGCCGGCACCACTTTCCGAAGAGATTGGGGAATCTGTAGACCAATACTGGAGCTCCGGTTTCCTTTGAATACTGAAAGAAAAGCTCTTCCCCTGCCAGCTTCGACTTGCCGTAATCCGACTGGGCGTATCTTCCGATGAGCGTAGCCTGAATCGATGATGAGAGCATCACCGGGCACTTGTTTGAATGCCTTTTCAGAGTATCCAGCAGCGTAGATGCAAAGCCGAAGTTGCCAGCGATGAACTCAGCGTTGTCCTTGGGCCTGTTCACCCCTGCGAGGTTGAAGACGAAGTCGCAGTCAGAACAGTATGAATCAAGCAGAGATGGCGAGGTATCGATGTCATATTCCAGTACTTCACATCCAGCAAGAGAAGGATATCGCCTGTTTCGGCCATCAGAGATGGCTTTGAGATTCTCCACAAGATTGCGGCCTACGAAGCCCTTAGCACCTGTAACTAGTATTTTCATTTTACTTCTTCTTTCAGTTTTTGGTTTTATAATCATATTCAATTTGAGTGATTTCCTTCAAGGATACAGCTTCCCCTTTCATCTTGCTTTCAGAGAAAAGCAGATAATTCAAACCAAGTTTGCTGTTCATAACGCTTGGGTAAACAATCCCATCAATTGGAGAACCGTCTTCGACAACCATTGTCTTTATCAGTTCAGCTAAGTATTGGGTTGGAATGTATTCGATTTCAGTGTCATACTTGCGCATAGGCGAAATGATTGCCATATACATGTCATTAAGGAATCCTTTATTGACAGCAAGTTCAAACAAATCAACATCCCAGAATGGATTGATGTCTCTCAATCCTCTCAAATCGATCAAGTTTATATCAGATTCCACAGAAAATTGTGCAACAGTAACAAAATCATGAAGAGCAGAACGCACCTCATGAATAGCAGTCTCTTCGTTTTCAGATAAATAGAAATATGGAATTCCCTGAGGATTCATTCGTCCCGAATAAGCATGGTCGATTGGCGGCATGCCCATCTCACTCAATCCGAAAGGAATGTTTTTCTTCTCTTTCATCACTCTCGCCCGATAGAGAGTATTCCCAGCACTCACTGTCATTACAAGCTTGCTGAGAATCCTGATCAGAATGCTTTCGTTAAGTGTCTTGCAATGGAAACGGTTCTGGTGCTTGATTTCATCGCTGAAGCTTTTCCATCCATTGTACTTAGAAAAAATTGAATGCGCTTCGATAGAAGGTGGGTTGGCAAAATCAAGCAATCCGATCTCTTCATTGCATAGTCTATCAAAATCTTCTTGAATATCAGAATCAAGGTATTTTCTCATAAGAGGGAGAACAGTCTTATACCATTCATCATCACTTATTTCTTTCTTGAAAACTGACCATTCAGTGCATAAAACCTGCTTGATAGAATGAAGGTGCATTGAAGGAAATGAACTGCTGAACGTACTTTTGGGCTGATAATAACTTAGAATGGATTCCCATAAGTCATTGGCGATTTCTTCAGAAGATGAAGCAAGAGAATCCTTGATTCCTGGAACGAGATATGAATCAAACTCTGACTTGCTTTCCCGCAAAATATGCCTCCATTAATTCAAGGTGATGCATGATTGAATACTTCTTTAGCACGCCGAGCCCTGGAAAGCTTCCATCCTCAATCTTTCCAAGAAGCTGGATCAGTCCGGAAGTCTTCATGACTTTGTTCTGCTTGACAAATTCAGGAATCGCTTCTGCTGCAGATTTGAACATTCCTGCTATATTATTGCGTTCGTAATTCTCTTCAGAAACAAAGTGATGAACTCGTAATTCCATATTCTGACTGAAATAGACAAGATGGATTGCAACTGCTGTTGGGGCATATCCAGAATCGGAATAATCCATTCCAATGACTGAGGCATCAGAAAAGCCAGCAAAACCATCCTTCTTAAAAAACAAGTGCTCATCTGAAAAGAACTCATCGTCGGAATTGGTATAAAGGGAGTTTTTCTTTTGCTTTGGAAAGCAATCTTTGAATACTATTTTAACTGAGTTTTCTGGAATCAGTCGCAGAAGGCTTCTGGAGTCATCAACTATAAAAGCTTCGAAATCTGGAGATGTCTCAAGCCTATCTTTGCATAGTTCGGATTCTGCAAAACAGAATGCCGCATCTGAGCAACCCGCCGGAATCCAAACAGGAACGTTGTTGATTTGTTGATTCGATACGGGAATGATCTGACCAAATTCCACTAAAGAGCCGATTACGCTTGATGAAAGCCTTTCTTTCAAGGAATCATCATTGAGATTGGAAAAATCAAAGAGAAATGATCCCACTTGAGGATTGGTGATTATATAGGTTCTGAATCTCTTTGTCTTTTCAAGGAAAAGAACAAAGCCGGAATTGAAGCGAACCGGCTCAATGATTGGAATTACATGTTTTCCAATCAATTTCTTTTCATATAGCTCACGCAATGCAAGCAATTCGTATTGCTTTCCCCTCAAATAAGGATAATACATAAGGATACTCCTATACAGCTAAATCAAAAAAACGACTCCTCTCCTTTTTGGTAAGATTGGAAAAATACAAGGAGGCTCTCAAAGAATAAGGGATAGTCTTATATGAACCTTCCTTCTTAATTCTATCACGCTTCTTCAGAATAGTCATTGCTTTTCCTGCCACTTCAATTGCAGGATACGAAGACACAATAGCCTTGCACTCCTGATAGTAATCGACTTCTTTGCAGACAGGGAGATCTTCGCCAAGGGAAAGAATCAGTTCTGTATATTCAGGTTTTCTGAGCAATCTGAATATTGCTTCAGAATCCAGTTGATCATTGTTTTCTATATATGGCTTGATTGTTGCAAAAGATCCTTTCCTTTTCATGCAAAGAACTCCGACAGAAGAAGCTTCTGCAAATCTTAGCACTGAAGGAAGATTCTTCTCTCCGCAGACAACCACCACATTCGAGAAAGCTTTGTAATAATCGGCAAGCTGTCCCTCAAGCCGGGAAAGGTTGTCGAGGTCTGTCTTGATTTCGTATACGACTGCTTTTCCATTGATCACTACGAAGTCGGCTTTGCTGTTTTCAACCCAAAGCTGTGAGAATGCAGTTGTAGTGTTAAGGCTGTGTGTTCCAAGAACTATCTTGTTGAAGAGCTGATTAAGAAAAACATATTCATTTTGATAGGATTCAAGCATTTCTGAAAACGTTGCTTCGCTTTCTTTAACCCAAGAGGACATCACGGAATAATTCTGGCAGGCAATGTTCTTCAGTGCAGCTGAAGAAAAGCCTTCAGAAGCAAGGGAGCAATCAGCAACCGAATTGTTCATATTATCATTCTGCTTGATTTTTGCTTCTGTGCAACCTTCTGAAAAGCTATTCATTCTGCACCACTCCTTGCATTATGTTCTTCTCCCAAAGCTCACCAAGCGAATATTCCTCAAGCCAAACAGCGAAATCCTTTTCTTTCAATCGTTCAAAAGAGGAAGCACCCATAATCTTTTTGACTACAACCAGATCCTCGCAGGAAAAATGGCTAATTAATCTTGAGGATTGTGTTGCGATGATTATCTGAGTTCTCTTTGAAGCAGAAAGAATCAATTCAGACAAGATGTCTATGGCTTTATTAGAAAGCCCAAGTTCTGGTTCATCCACGATAATCATTTCTGGAGGATCCGGCTGAAGAAACGCTGCAGCCAAGCAGATGAAGCGCAACATACCATCCGAGAAATCATCTTGCTGCATTGGACAATCGCTTCCATTCTGCCGCCAGTTGATACTGACAGTTGTTCCATGGTTCTCTGCATCAGGTACCAGGATGAAATCAGCAAAGCATGGCATCACCAGATGCACGGAATCAACAATCTCTTTATAGCAGCGTCTGGATCCTTCGTTGTCCTTCATTTCAAGAAGAACAGAACCGAGGTTTGAGCCATCCTCTTTCAGATGCTTGCACTCTTCGGTTGCTTGAGAGTCTTTCATCGAGGATGAATTGCTGCCATTGAAATGATAGAATCTCCAAGAGCTGATTGAATCAAAGAGGATTCTAATGCTATCTGAATCAGGTCCATTCTCTGTCGCTTTCTTAGGAAGCATCAGCTTTCCGCACATTGTATTTGCAAGTCTTCTCCAGTCGTCATGAGAGCTGCCAAGGTTGCAGCAAATGGATTCATTTTCAATGGTAAAAAGCCCTTCTGCTGAAGGAACTAGATTGAAACAATAGCCTATTGTGCCAAATCGTGAAGAAAAAGCAATCTTTTCAGCTATATCTGAGCCATGATACAAGACATTTCTGGCACAACCGTTCTCTGAACCATTTTTGTTGAATTGACCAAGCATGAGGCTGTTGAGCATTTTGAGAAACGAAATGAAATTGCTTTTCCCTGCACCGTTTGCACCTATGAGCACATTCAGTTTCCTAAGCTTGAATGCATCCAGGTTCTGGATTGATTTGTATCCTTTGATTTTTATTTCATCCAGCATTTAACTTTTCCTTGCTCAGTG
This sequence comes from Candidatus Cloacimonadota bacterium, assembly GCA_023230175.1. Lineage (GTDB taxonomy): Bacteria > Cloacimonadota > Cloacimonadia > Cloacimonadales > WRIO01 > JALNXV01. The sequence continues at coordinate 1,009 of JALNXV010000247.1, read as the reverse complement.
CCTAAATACAGCAACACCCTCATGGCATTCATCATACCACAAGGGTGTCGTTCAAACCACAGTAAAGTGGACAAGTTTTCAGTCGAGAAGTGAAACTATTTCCTCTCCTCCTCCCACTCCTTCAGCTGCTCCTGGATGTAAGCAAGCTTCATCATCGTTTCCTTGATCTCAGGGATGGTGAGCTGCTTTGTTGACTTTGAGTTGAACGAAGCTAGGGCGCACTTCTTGGTATTGCCTGTCACGAAGTACTTGTCGTAGTTCAGATCCCTGTTGTCAGCAGGAACCCTGTAGAAGTTGCCCATGTCCTCAGCCTTGGCGCATTCCTCGTCGGTGAGGAGAGTCTCATACATCTTCTCTCCATGGCGGATGCCGATCTGGCGGATTTCGTTGTCTGAGTGGAACATCTCCTTCACTGCCTGGGCCTGGTCTCCGATGGTGCATGCAGGAGCCTTCTGGACTAGTATGTCTCCGGCCTGTGCATGCTCGAAGGCGTACAGCACCAGATCCACGGCATCCTCAAGGCTCATGATGAACCTAGTCATTGCAGGTTCGGTGACAGTGATGGGCTTGCCTTCCTTGATCTGCTGGATCCAGAGCGGAATCACAGAGCCACGGGAACACATGACGTTGCCGTAGCGGGTGCCGCAGATCAATGTCTTCGATGGATCGACGGTGCGCGACTTGGCGACGAACACCTTCTCCATCATCGCCTTGGAGATGCCCATGGCGTTGATCGGGTACGCTGCCTTGTCGGTTGACAGGCACACCACTTTCTTCACTCCTGCGTCAATGCAGGCGCTGAGCACATTCTCCGTGCCCAGGACATTGGTCCGCACAGCTTCGATAGGGAAGAACTCGCAGGATGGAACCTGCTTCAGAGCCGCAGCGCTGAAGACGTAGTCCACTTCATTGAGCGCATCACGGATGCTGCGGTAATCACGGACATCGCCTATGTAGTACTTTATCTTGGGATTGTTGTATTCATGGCGCATGTCATCCTGCTTCTTCT
>JALNXV010000246.1 GCA_023230175.1 Candidatus Cloacimonadota bacterium | reverse complement strand
TACAGTTCCTAAAAATAAATTATTTAATGATGTTATGGAAGCTTTATCTTCTAATTCAGAAATTATTGAAATAGAAGAAGCTTAAGATTAATAAAAAAATTATTATATTATAATTGATTAATTTAGTTAGTTATAATATAATAATTATGTTGCCACTGTGTTGAAATCGGTAGACAAACTTGACTCAAAATCAAGCGCTTAGTAGGCGTGCCAGTTCGAATCTGGCCAGTGGCACCATATAAGAACAATTACTTTGATTCAATAAAGATCGAACAATTTGTATAAAATTAGGCTACATTAAATGAAAATTGGCTAAAATACGAGAAAAAGCTCTAATAATCATGAATTTGATAGATTTTTAGAGCTTTTTTCATATATTATTAGCTGCACTTTTTAATTATTGCTAGGTTAAATTTGCACTTTTTAGTTATTGCATGGTCGAATTTGCACTTTTTAATCAATGCTTAAAGGAAATGGCTTTTTTAATAAAATGGGCAAATATTATAGACCTTATGAACTTGCACTATTTTTAGAATCAAACATTATGGTACAACTTCAAAAAAATATCATTGAGTGATTAAACTCTAGTCATAACTATATAGTATTCAAGGGGAGAAAAAATGAAAAAAGAAATAATACTAAGAAATTTACTAGAAGAAATTAAAAGAAATAACCTATCTGTTTTTGTTGGAGCAGGATTATCAAAAGGAGCAGGTTATCCGGATTGGAAGGAATTGGCTTCGGAAATTGGTGAAGAATTAGGACTTGATGTAAAAAAAGAAACAGATTTGATTGCCATAGTACAATATGCATATAATAATAAAAAAAAGAATCGAAACTTCATAAATGAATTAATTAGAAATAAGTTTCTTGACGATAGTAAGATTAGCAAAGATATGGATATATTATCACGATTACCTATTCGTTATTATTGGACAACAAATTACGACTTATTGATTGAAAGAACTTTTAAAAAAATAAATAAAGTAGTCGATGTAAAGATTGTTCACGATGATTTGAGCAATAATATATACAATCGTGACGTAGTTTTATATAAAATTCATGGAGATGCGAGAAATCCAAATGATGCAGTATTAACAAGAGACGATTATGAAGAATTTTCCGAGAAACGTGGTTTTTTTATAGATAAGTTAATTGGGGAATTAGTTTCATCAACATTTTTATTCATAGGTTATAGTTTTAGCGATCCTAATTTCGAAAGAATATTATCAAAGATTAGAATAAAACTTTCTAATAATTCTAGAACACATTATTATTTTGTAAAAAGTATAAGTAGAAAAGAATGTACAAGTGATGAAGATTTTGATTATCAAAAGATTAAACAAGAATTACAAATTCAAGATTTATCATATTACAATTTGGAACCTATTATTGTTGACGAATTTTCCGAAATTTCTAATTTTTTAATTGAACTAGAGTATAGATTAAAAATTAACAATGTATTTATTTCAGGGAGTGCATTTGAATATGGGGCTCAATGGGATATTAACAAAGCAAAAACCTTTACCCAATCTTTATCAGAAAGATTAGTTCAGAATGGGAATAAAATTATTTCAGGTTATGGTATAGGTATCGGAGGTTTCGTAATTGAAGGTGTATCACTCGCAATAGATCCAACAAAACAGGTAGTATCGGATCATTTTGAGCTTCACCCATTTCCACAAAAAATTGAAGAAGATGAAGATTCACAAGAAATATGGCGCGGCCATAGAGAAAAAATTATAGGAATGTCAAATTTTGCGATTTTTGTGTTTGGTAATAAAATTGTGAATGGGAAAGTTAAAGAAGCAAATGGTGTTTATAATGAGTTTGAAATCGCTGACAAACTAGGATTAACAATTATTCCAATTGCTAGTACAAGTTTAGCAGCTCAAGGGATTATGAAGATTGTATCAGAAAATTTAGATAAATACTCATACCTTGAAGAATATATAGAAATACTTTGCAATGAACTTGATATAGACAAAATAATCAATATAATTATAGAAATTATTAATAAGGAGGCGTAATTTTAATGAGTACACCAAAAAAAGTTTTTGTAAGTTATAAATTTAGTGATGTAGTTGAAGGAAGAGAAGGCAAGTTTAATTTTAGAGATGATTTAATTGAGCGATTAGGTCAAAACGGATTACGACATAAAGGAGAAGACGATGAATCGTTTGATATGGAAGATTATTCGGAGGATGAAATTTATCAAAAAATTGCTCCATATATTAAGAAATCATCTATAACTGTTGTATTAATCACACCAAATACTAAATACAGTAAATGGATTCCATGGGAAATCTCTTTATCATTACGAGAACGAACATATAAAGAAGAGCAAAACATGACTCGTAATGGCTTGATTGGAGTTTACTTACCACTAAATCCTAGTTTAAAACCTGTTGAAACAGGAGGGGGTTACTCATATTATTTGGAGAAAAAAGAATGCGGAACAACAACACATTTTACTTCGAAATTACCATTAATGATTCAAGATAATATTTTTAATTTAAGAAATGGAGATCATAAATGCAATAAGGGTTGTTGTGATAAAGTTTATGATTCAAACACGGGATCATATGTACAACTAGTTAAATGGTCAGACTTTGTCAACGATATGCAAGGATATATAGATAAAGCTTGGGATAGAAGAAATAATTTTGGTGACTATGAGTGTAGAGTTAATCTTAAAAACGGAATGTAATTAAATAAACACCATGTCATATTTTAAGCACTGAAAAGATGATTATTTATGTTCGTTAAGTAAAAAAAGCTATTAATGAGAAAAAATTAGTAAGCTTTGTGATATTGATTACAATAGATAACTACTTGAGATTATGGTTATATTGGAAATAGTCAGATTCGTAGTTAAAGAGATGTGATTATGAACTAAAATATATGTTAAATTAAACATACAAAGCCTATGTTTAGGATATTGTCATATCGAGGATTTAGATATTGTAATTATATGAAAATGCGGAGGAATTATGGAAAAAAAGGAGTTTACCAAGACAAGTCTTCATAATCATTTTGGTGGAAAGAGTGCTGATTTTGCTAGAGGGCGTGTGAACCCTAGCCCACACTTTGATATGATATTAGCAGAAACTAAAATTGATAATGCTTCTGTCAATGAATATCAACTTCTTGCTTTAACACACCACAATGTCTTTTGGAAATCTGATTACTTAAAATTAAATCAGTATATTGAAGATAAAAAGTATAAGATAACTTTAATTCCTGGAGCTGAGTTGGACATTGTAGATGATAGATCAGGTAATAGGCAATATCTACATGTAGTTATATTAATAAGTCCCTCATCCAATCTTGACATGTTTTCAAATTCTATAGCTGAATATGTTACTAATAACGGTGAGTATGCAGTTACAATAGAACAATTAACTGAACTAGCATATTCAAACAAAAGTATATTAATTCCTCATGGAAGGAAACAAAGCAAAAGAAGTGCACTTAGAAATATTCCTTCATTCGATGATATTTTAAGTATTCGTGATTTTTTCCCTATTTTAATAGAGGATAAATCAGATGCAAAAAGAGAAATTCTTGAATCAAAGATTAGAGCACATTTAACATTAGAAGAGTTCGAGTGGTTAACTAGTTCAGGCTCTATTTCATCTCTTGATCAAGGAAATGATTTTTCAACTATAAAAGAACCTACTTATATATGGGGAGAACCTTCATTTGATTCTTTATTCTATTGTGCAATCATCGGGAAAGATAGAGTGATTAGAGAAAACGACATTATTGAAAAGAGTAGGTACGTAAAAACAATCAATATAAAAAACAAAGGTGGAGTCTTACAGTCAACCGATTTGAATTTTTCTCACGGATTAAACTCGATAATAGGAAATTCGGGAAGTGGGAAAACGCTACTTCTAAATTTAATCAAATTAAAACTCACTGGTAAAAATTTAACTAATGCTGTAAGTGCTACAAATGCGGATTACTCACAGATGTATAAAAATTCAGAAATTCTGATTTATGATAATAATGGCGTTATTTTTAAGCCGAACGAAATAAATGTTTTTGAAGGAGAAAATCTTTATAAACAAATTATTTCAACTTTAAACTATGACAAAGCAAAGTTGTTAATGGATTTAAACGCGATGCCTTCATTTGTTCAAACGCAAAAACTCATAGATAAATTCAATGCTGATTTAAACATCTATATTTCTAATCGAATAAAACTTAACGACAATTTGGCAACTATCAATAAGTCTCTTGTAAAGTCATTTGCCTCCGTGGAATATTTAAGGAGCAACGAAAACTTACCTGATTTAGTTGAGTATATAATGAATCCTAAGTTAAGGACTGATAAACAAGCATTGAACACAACTTTGAACTCAATAAATGACGATATTAGTAAGATAAAATTTAACTTTGATTTGATTAAGCAATTATTAAATAAGTATGCACTTAAAAAAGAGGTTAAATCTATAATTGATATTAGACTATCTTTATTAAGGAAAGTCCTACTTAATAAGATTGACACAAAGGTAAAAATTATTCAGTTAGATGAAAAGATTCTTATTTCTAATAAACTAAGTTCAATAGTAACTGATTACAATAAAACAATTGGCGAACGAGCGAAAGTTGCTAATGAATCAAAGCAAATAATCTCTGATGAATTTGAGAGTATTATCAATACGTTGAAAGAATCAACATTCACCAAAGTAAAACTCTCAATACCCACTTTAGATGAAGAGAAGTTGATACAAAGTGTTATAAAAAATGATGAATTAATCAAACTAGAAAACTTTAGTGTTGTGAAACGTATTGACTATGAGGATTTTACTACTTTTTTTGACTCAGCTATAGGTTCTGCTCAAGGGAAAATTTTAAAAAGTGAATTCTCAAAGTTTAAGCTAGCTCCAATAACTCTTTTTAAATCAGAAACTGTTAAAGATTTAGCGAACGTATTTATTGAAAAGAAATATAGAAATTCAAATATCTATAAGTTGATTCCAGAAGCTCTAATTAAGTTTGAAATTATGATTAAGAACTTAGATGATGAATATCAGAAAATAGATACATTAAGTGCTGGACAATTATCAAAGATATATATCAATGTATTAATTGATAGTAAACTAAAAGCAATGGAGAATAATGCAATAGTTTTATATGATCAACCTGATAATAATTTAGAAAAAACATTTATCCTAGAAACGTTAGGAAGAAAGCTAGCAGAATTGAAGAAAAAATATCAAGTAATAATAACTACACATGAACCGCTTTTGGTAATTAATTCGGATTCAAATAATATAATTCATGCTGCTAATGATCCAATAGCTGGAGTTAATAAAATTACATTTGAAAACCTTACCATGTATGATATTGGAGATAAGAAAGCTGCAATTGAGAAAATAGCTCAATTAATTGATGGTAGTAAAAGAGCAATTCAATTAAGAAATCAAATATATGGAGGTTCAATTTAATGAAAAAAATCATTGTAACTAAAGATGGTAAAGTCACTTTTGATGGTAAAGAGATAACCAAAAAAGACATTAATAGTGATTTCCTTGATGACTTATTTATGAGATCATTAAAGAGTGAAGTTGAATTTGATATTGATGATACAGATCCGATATCCAAACTGTCTGCCATGAT
>JALNXV010000245.1 GCA_023230175.1 Candidatus Cloacimonadota bacterium | reverse complement strand
AACATTGAAGCATATAATGAGTTAATGCTTATCGAAAATAGTGGCGGAGAACTATCACCTCGCGTCTTTGAAGAAATAACCGATTATACGGCTGAGGTAAACTTGATTACTGTCTACCGAAATATCAAAGAAAAGGATTTCGTCAAAGCTGAAGAGATATTAGAAAATATCATTAAAAACGAAACCAAGACGAGCTCCTCAACACACAATCGTTCGATTGCTCAACTCCTCTTTTTGAAAATCATGAACGAGACGCTTGAGGAAGCCAAAAAGCACTACGCAAAAATATCGACAAACATTCAGCGATTTATTTCTAACGACCTCTCAATGCCTTCTTTAAGAGCGTATATGCTTATTGCTGGCTTGATGGACGATTCACAAGGTGAAGTCATGTATTGTCTTGATCGAAAAAAGAAAGCTATTAAATATACACCGGCCGGGATAAGCGACATCGAAAACACTTTGTTTAACGAAGCGTTAGAAAAAATAAAACTCGCCCATCCTGATTGGAAGTTAGAACTTAAATAATAAAAAAGCCCTTTATAAGGGCTTATTTTTTTGCCGCTTTGCTTATTTATCTTTTTTTAGCAAATCGCGGATTTCGGTTAATAGCACAACATCAGGTGCGGGCTCTGGTTCTGGTTCAGGCTCTGGTGTGGGTTCGACTTCCCCGTCTTTGTGATGAATCTTGGCAAGAGCGGCATCCTTTACTTTTTGAATACTAGCAAAGATTTTAATAACCGCGAAAAGAACAAGGGCAATTAATAGAAAATTAATAACAGCATTAATCAATAGGCCCCAGTCAATTTTGCTTAAAGAAAGATACCAATTTCCGTCAATGGCAAGAACGCCGACTGTTCCGTCTTGAACATCGGCTAAAACACTATTCGGAAGAATGGTGTAAAAACTGTCTAAGCCACCATCTACAGCTAGACCGATGACGGGCATAAGAATGTGATTAACTAGCGCGCCGATAATGGCGGAAAAAGCGCCACCGATAATAACTCCGACCGCAAGTTGCATAACGTTTCCACGGCTGATGAAGTCTTTGAACTCTTTGAAAATTTTCATGATTTGATTTACTCTCCTACTCATATCTTATGATTAAAATAAACAAAAACAAGCCACAAACAACATAATTTATATTCTTTGACAAAATAATTAAAGATTGGGATAATGTTGGCAATTCAAAGGAGAATTATAATGAACAAAGTAGTAATATTCGTTGATTCTACAGCCGATCTAAACAAAGAACATTATGAGCAAAACGACATTAATGTCGTTCCCTTATTAGTTAATATTGGCGGGAAGGCATATAAAGACGGTCAAGAAATTGATTCAAACACCCTCTATAAATTGGTTGCCGAACATGGTGAACTTCCAACCACCGCGGCCGTACCACCTTATACATTCGTTGAAGCCTTTAAACCCTTTATTGAAAAAGGATTTGATATTTTTTACGTCGGTATTGGCGGAAAGCTTTCTGCAACCTTACAATCAGTTGTCCTCGCGGCACAAGAATTTGAAGAAGGACGCGTTTATTACTCCGACTCCAACAATCTTTCAAGTGGATCTGGATTGTTGGCTTTAAAAGCTGCCAAGTTTCGTGATGAAGGAAAATCAGCTAAGGAAATCAAGAGTTTAATTGATGAGTTAGCGCCAAAAGTTAACGCTCTATTCGCCATTGAGACCTTAGATTATTTGCATAAGGGTGGACGTTGTAGTGGAACGGCAAAAGTATTAGGAAGATTATTTCATATCCATCCAATTATTAAAGTTACCGACGGAAAATTAATTGTTTATAAGAAACCAAGAGGCAGAATGACAGCAGCCATTGATGAGCTTGCCAAAGAGTTAAAAGGTCATCTTTCCAGTCTCGATATGGATCGTGTAATGATTACTCACGCCGGTGTTGATCAAGTAAATCTTGACTATGCACTAAAGAAATTCGGCGAACTCGTCGATTCTTCGAAAATTGTCGTCACGCAGGCCGGAGGGGTAATATCCTCACATTGTGGCTATGGCACGATTGGCCTTCTTTACCTTCGTAAATAAGAAAAATAGGCGATATTTGCAACAAAAAACGCCGAATTGCGAACTAAACAGTATTTAGTTTAATTGACGGCGTTTTTACTTTTGATATTAAAACCAAGTATCAATTGCTGCCCAGGAAGCATCTCTTAATCCGAATTCTTCTCCCCAGCCATTATAGTAATTTTTATACTCAATAAAAGTATCGTAATGATTACCGGTGTAGAAAACGACCGGCACATCACTTCCGTAATTAGATATCCCCTTAATGGTAAAGACAACGCGAAGGGCGCCACGATTCCAATTTGAAGAATTTGCATATCCTTCGCCACCGATGTCGGCCTCGTAGTAGTTATAATCTAAGCTATATGGTAAGTGATCATAGTTGCTTTCATAAGGACCAGGGAAGATACGGCACGCCTCACCATAAAGGCCATAGCATTCTCGTTTGGCGTTACTATAGCCACCCCTTTCCGTAGAAAAGAAATAGTTTACTGGCGTTTCTTTGAAAGTGACAATATAGGCAGCTACATCTTCCAAATCGGTATAGTATTCACCACGATATAATTCTTTAACGATTTCTCCGTATTGATCATAAACAAAGCCGGTGTCACCTTCACTTGGTTTTGGATTAATCCGATATTCTCCTAAAGGAGGTTCTCCTGGCCCTTCACTTGAAGTTGTTGTATCTGATGGCGATTCATCCGATGATGAAGGAGAAGTGTCAATAGATGAAGTATCAGAAGGTGAGCTATCAGACGCAGTCGGAAAATCACATGAAGAAAGAACCAATAGAGACAAAATGAAAATTGCGTATTTCTTATTCATTGAATTTAAGTTATTGCTATTTTCCTGAAACAGCCAATTTTTTAATTAAGAGACTTGGCGAACTAATTCCTGATAATTGAAGTTCGGGATTGTTGGCAACTTCGCGCACATCCATAAACATATCTAGCAAGTTACCGGCCACAGTGATTAAACTCAATGGTTCAGCAAGTTTACCATCGCGAATCATAAAGCCTTCGGCTTGCAATGAGAAATTGCCCGATTGCGGATTAAGACCGGAATGAAGACCAGCCACACTCGAGATATAAACACCTGTTTTGATTTTAGATAGAAGTTCAGCTTCGGACTTTCTTCCAGGTTTGATGGAAGGGTTGACGAAACTAACGCCAATCTTTGATCCACCGCGATAACCGTTACCAGTTGTGACTTTTCCTTCGCGCTGAGCTGTTTCCAGATTGTATAGATAGGTTTTTAAAATACCTTTTTCAACAATTTTCTTATTGCTTGTTGCCACACCTTCATCATCAAAATAACGGAAGAAGCAGTTCTTTAACAATGGTTGTTCGAGAATAGTTACTTTTTTGCTTGCAACCGGCTGATTCAATTTACCAATGAAGAAAGAAGAGTGCTTTTGGACTTCTTCAGCGTTTGCGCTTTCTAAGTATGGTTCAAGGAAACTCGCGGCGGTCTTTTGATTAAGAACGACAGGGTACTTTTTGCTATCGCATTGTGTGCCGCCTAATTTACGAGTTGCGTCTTCAACAACTTGTTTCACGAATTTGTCGATATCGAGTTCTTTTGGATCGTTTGAAAGCAAAACTTTATAGCCAGTTTTGACTTCTTCGTCCTGCTTGACGACGACAGCGGCGGCGTAGACATAATAATTAGATTTGCTTTTTAAATTTAAACCATATGAATTAACCAAATTGACTTCAACGGCATCTTCAGAATATGAAACAGTTTCAATCTCGATAATTCTGGGATCGGCCTTTTTAAGTTTAGCCTCTATTTCGTAGAGGTTTTTCATTTTTTGATCGATGGAAATAGCGGGAATCTCTTTATTATAGAGATTGCGCTTATGGTATTTTTCACTACCTTTAAAAAGAAGAGCTTTATCGTTTTTCTCGATTACTTTAGCGTTAGCGATAATTTCATTAACTAAATACTCAGGAGTAAAACGATTAACTTTTTCAGTAATAGCTACTCCAAATTTGTCGTTATAAATACCGCGGGCTGACATCGAAAACGATTCGCTTGTCGAATAAGAAGACACTTCCGAATGGAAAAGTTCAAAAGATAGAGAATATTTTTTAGCTGAATAAATTTCGCTAGCTGTAATACCTTTTGATTCTGCTAGTTCAAAGAATTTGCGATGATTCATTTTAATGTTCCTCCTCTTCCGCCGACAAGAATTTCACTAACGCGGATTGTTGGTTGCCCAACATCGGTATAGATATATCCACTGACCGAGCCACACATACCTTGCGCTCTTTGTAAATTGTTACCAACCATATCGATTTTCTTTAAGACATCAGCGCCTGATCCGATAAGGGTCGCGCCACGAACTGGTTCAGCGATTTTTCCATCGCGGATGATATAAGCTTCGCTGACAGCGAAATTGAATTCGCCAGTTGCGGGGTTAACACTACCACCACCCATGGAAGCAGCATAAAGGCCTAACTTTGTCGCGGCAATGATTTCATCGTGTGTGGATTTACCGGCAGCGATGAAAGTGTTCGACATTCTTGATGTCGGTTCGTATTTATACGATTCGCGGCGGCAAGCACCGTTAGCCTTCATTCCCATTCTTCGACCATTAAAGGAGTCGATCAGGAAGGAAGTGCATATGCCATCCTTAATAAGGACATTTCTTTGTGTTTTGTTGCCCTCATCATCGATGTTATTTGATCCCCAACCATTGACGATTGTGCCATCATCAATCGCGGTGACGAGCGGCGATGCGATTTGTTTGCCGAGGCTTTCGGAAAAAACGGAAAGTTTCTTGGCGACAGCGGTGGCTTCAAGAGAATGGCCACAAGCTTCGTGAAAAACGACACCTCCAAAGCCATTACCGATGACGACTGGCATTTTGCCACTCGGACATTCAGCGGCCGTTAACATTTTAATTGCTAGTTCAGCGACGCGTTGAGCGGTTTCTTTTACGCTTATCTTATCGGTGAAGAATTCCATTCCTGCCGTAGCGCCAGGTCCTTCAAAACTAGTTTCGATTTTGCCATTGTCGCTTGCGACTGCCATGAACATCATGCGGCCGCGTTCTTTAAAATCATCAAACCGCTTGCCATCAGAATTATAAATCGTCACATCTTTGTGATTGTTCATAAACGATGTTTGAATGCGGACGATGCGCTTATCGTAAGACGCGATAACGTCATGGGCCTCTTTGAGCAAGGCAATTTTTTCTTCACGAGACACTTCGGTCAGTGGTCTTTGATAGTTGTGGGCGTTTTTAACGCGCACTTTGGAAATTTTTTCCACCGTTATTTGTCTACTACCTTGATAAGACTTGGCAAGTGATGAAGCTAATTTCATCAGCCCTTTACGCGATAAATCATTCGTATATCCATAAACGCTTTGCAGTTTATTTAAAAGGCGAATGCCGGCTCCATAGGTTGTGCTACTTAAAGCTGATTCGGTTTTGCCGTTTTCTAACATTAAGTAAGACGAGTTGTTTTGTTCTAAGTAAATTTCGGCGAAATCAGCACCAGTCGCGAGACCAGCATTTAAAACATCAATCGCCAAAGATTTTGCAATCATACTTTATCCTCCTTTAATTTCGTGGGAACAATTTTATCAT
>JALNXV010000013.1 GCA_023230175.1 Candidatus Cloacimonadota bacterium | reverse complement strand
TCAACCCCTTATATCTATATATTCTTTATCTTTATCAATGCTATAAGTCAAACTTTACATTTCTTTTAAAAACTGTCAAGAAATTTATTTTATTTTTTTATCTTTTATCCTCAAGCCCCTTCTTGTTTTGCAATTAGAGACTCAAAAAGGCAATTGAAGAATGTTGTTGTGCGAGCATCCTTGCTTGAACCTTACCTACAAGCTAGGAAGCTTGTAGAACTTTTGTTGTGCGAACATCCTTGCTTGAACCTTACCTACAAGCTAGGAAGCTTGTAGAACTTTTTTGATATTTTGAGGTATGCATAATTGATTAATTAATTTATATATATTATCTTCAAGAGAAACAGGTATTATTAATTCATAATATTTCGATTAAAACTAACCACAAACAAAGATAATTCTCAAATAATATTAAAATATCAAATTACCTCTTAATTAGCTTTAACTATCACGGGGATTTCTTCCCACATAATAATATTACCGGTTGGAAGAGAAGGCATTGCCGGAGGAGCAATATCTTTAAGACGCGGGTCAAAATAATTATTTTCCATTAAACCATGGATATTGCTTTCACCGGACGGAAATTGTCCTGTAAATATCCATCTAATTAATCTTATTATAAGATCAATAGTATAATTTTTAATTAACTCCCAAATCTCAGATAAAGAAAACTGCCAACTGATATTTGGATTATATCTATACCTAAAATCTTCTCGCACAGCTTTAGTTAAAAGTTCTCCGTGTCCCCAAGAATAAACTGAAAAAGTTTCACTACTTAAAGTCTTATGAATCCTACTACCGATAAAATTAATCTCTTTAAAATTTTTAAAGGGAGGATTATTTATACTTGCATTGTAATTAGTGTAATTATCTTTCGCAGAATAAGGAAAGATTAACCACCATCTAATCCTAACATCATCATAATTTGAAACAGATCTTTTTATGTCATTTTTATTTACTTTAACAGTACCGTTTGGTGTCATCATTACAGCCATTACAGTAATTTCTTCAGATTCTTTATTTTCTTTAGTTGCTTCAATTATTATATCTTTATTAGCAATCAAACCTATCAAACCTTGAGTATTATTGTTTGAACGCGGATCTTGAATTTGATTCTTATTTAATCCGTAAGTAATGTCACCACTAATGTAAATATTGCCATTAGAAATAACAGTCAAAGGAAAATCTATATAACCGGAAATATGAATATCTTTATCACTAAAAATCACTCTATCATAAGTTTGATTACCTTTTTTTAATTTACCTTCTTCAGGTACAGATTGTAAATTAGTATTTTGATTTTGACTTGTTCCAACTTTAACTTTATTGCCCGATAAAGAAATAAAATTTTGACTATTTGACATCTGATAACCTGATTGTTGATAGCATTGAAAACAAGAACTTTGCATAATATCAGATGAATTAAATTCCGGAAAAGCTTGCACAGGTATATTTTCAGATACACTACCCTTAAAAATGTTAGTTAATTGATCACCTGTTTGATTATTTATAGAAGAGCTGGTAGTTACTAAATCATTAAAAACAGGAGATTGATTTGAACTATTTCCGTCATATTCATCTTTCATATCATATAGAAATCCGGAGAGAGGAAAATCTTTTGCAATCCTAATCTCATCTTTAACATATACCGGACCGTCAAATTCATCTATACCTGTAAAATAACTTCCACTTGGAAATTCATGAATAAATAATTGATATTCAGAAAAAGGCTTTTGTTTATATATTAACTTTGTGGTTGCTTCAAAAATTTGTCCTTCACTATTTCTAATTTTAGCAGTAGAAGTAATGGAAGTTTGCCCCGGCTCTAAGAAATTATCATTTAAATTACTCGAAGAAATATTTTCACCGTAGGCATTTAAAGTATTATTGTATACATTTTCACTCATAATAACTTTTACACTTGCATTTTGAATACCCAATATCTCTTGATTATCAATCTGATGAATAATAGATATATTTAATTCTTCATTATACTCAATCTCTTCTTCCCCACAATTTAAAACTCTAATTGCATCATGGGCAAAGCTATTAGCTATATGTCTTGCTTGTTTTGAATAATTTTCTCTTACAATAGAATCAATTGAATTGAACTGTTTTTCTGATAATAAAACAAATATTGACCCTGCAATTATTAACAATACAAACACCATTATTATTGCCGTACGTCCCATTTAATACCCTCCTGACAAGTTTATTAAGACTATATAATCATTTTATTTATAATCCAAATAAATGTCAAGATAAAAATATATGAAAATTCTGACCTTATATGATGATATAATTTTATATCAATTTGATATTTATCTGATTAAACAAAGTTTATCAAAATATCTCTGAGAAAAATTACAGTACTACCATATAACAATTATATTAAGTCAATAATTATTTAGAAAACATTTAAAAAAATTTAGACCCGTAGACTCTAAATCTATCTTGCCTTTTTAAGCTGTATCTCATAGTCTTTCAAAGCATTATATATCTTATCAACAGACGTATAAGAATGCCTCTGTTCTCTTTCTACCAAACTTATAAAATTCTGCGAAAATCCGGTAATCTTAGCCAATTCTGACTGTTTTAAATTGAGGGAAACTCTTTTTAACTTGATTCGTTTTCCAAGATTTCGTTTCATTTTTCCTCCATTTCATTTTAAGTAAAGTAATATAATACAAGATTTGTGCCATTTTTGAAATCATATTAGATTAAACTTAAACCTTTAAAATACACATTATTAAAACTATTAAATAACAATGTTCTACGAGCTTCAAGCTTGTAGTTTCATAAATTACTGAATATATACTGCTTAAGATTTTAAGTACAAGCAAAAATGCTCTCACAACAGTAGATTTTTGACTATCTTAGGAAGCTTGTAGAAAAACGTTTGATATTATTCAACAGTCTATATTATTATTAAATAAACCTACCATAACAAATATGTAATACATAATTGTTAATACAAATGTTACAAGTGTTCTATAACGGACATATTACTAAAACTATTGAATAATAGTATTGTCAAACATCCTTATTTGCACCTAAAAACTCTTCAACTACAAGGACATTAATCAATAAAATTCCTACAAACTGAAAGAGGCTTTCTCAAAATGTAAATAAAATATTCTAATCAGAAACCGAATGACTTGTCCGGTCTTTTATATGGATCGTAATTGCGAATCACCTCTTGCTGATTTATAGGACTATGTTTGATACTATTCAACAGCTTTTTACTTTCAATAATACATCTTCAATATAACAACCAAACTTATCTAATTAGCTGATATTTAAATAAGTTATAAATTGTTAAACATAACGAATATACAATGGACCTCCAGGATGGAAAAAGCATCCTGGAGGTCTCTTGCTTTTTACTAATTAATATCTAAGTTTTTTTATTGAAGATGTTAGCATAACACAACATCATAACTCAACTTAAAAAGGCTGTTAAACATTAATGGTGTGCGAGTATCCTTGCTTGCACTACGAACTTCTTAACTGTATGAAAATCAATAAATAAACTCTCTACAAGTTGAAAGCTCGTAGAACAATATTTGATATTATTCAACAATCTTTTATAGACATAAATTCACAAAATAATCAAAGATATAGATTTAAAACCGACTTTTCTAAAAAATATTTTAAAAAAAATCAATTACTCAATTTTTTAAAATCAGATCCTGAAGGATTTTGAAAAACTCTTAAATCAAATTCATTAACAACTGCAAGGAGATGATCAAATATGTCAGCCTGAACCTCTTCATATTTCACCCAAGCTGTTTGATTAGAAAAAACATATATCTGAAGAGGCAAGCCATTACTATCAGGTGATAAATGTCTAATTAACAATATTAAATCTTTATTAATATATGGATGATTTTTTAAATAATTAAGAATATAAGCTCTAAACATCCCAATATTAGTCAATCTTCTACCATTAACTATAATAGAATCATCAATATTATTTTTTAAGTTATATTTGTTTAATTCGGCTTGTTTTAATTTAATATAATCTTTAAGGTAATCAATTTTAGAAAATTTATCTATCATTTCATTATCACAAAATTTTATAGAATTAATATCTATCAAGACATTTCGCATAATTCTTCTTCCACCGGATTGGACCATTCCTTGCCAATTCTTAAAAGAGTCCGCCATTAATTTATGAGTTGGGATATTAGTAATTGTTTTATCCCAGTTTTGAATTTGTATATTATGTAAAGCAATATCAATAACTTCCCCATCTGCACCAAATTTAGGCACTTCGAGCCAATCTCCGATTTGAATAATTCCGCTGGAAGTAATCCTTATACTTGCTACAAAAGATAAGATTGTCTCTTGAAAAACTAAAATTAATATAGCTGTCATCGCACCTAAACCACTTATTAGTACCCAAGGATTAGTTTCTGTAAAAATTGAGACAATAATTAATAATGCAACTATATATAACAATATCAATATTATCTGGATAAAACCTTTAATAGGTTTATTTTTAGCAATTGGCAAAGTTTTATAAATATCATTTAAAGCATTAAATAAATTAGTTACAAATCTTAACATAATAATGATAATCATTGTTAGAACTAACTTTTTTATTATAGATTCAAATTTTGGGAAAGTATCTGCATAGTTAAAAATTAAGATTAATGAGGGCAAAAAGACTATACTAAGAAAAACTTTTCTGTTTAAGAGGTAATTATCCCATTTAATTTTATTAGATATAATATATTTATGTATTACTTTATGAATAAGCAATTTACTAAACAAGTAGAGGAATAGAGCAAAAGAAATTATCAAGAATAATTTTAATAAGTCTCTACTTATAAGGGTAAAATTAAACAAATCAACAAAGGTGTCAATCATATTACAATCCCATAAGCACAAAAACTACTTGATTTTCAAGTATCATAACAATAGAATACGGCATTTAAATATTTAAAATAGTATATAAACGACCAATTTTTTCTAAAGCAGGAATAACTTCATATTCTAAGATATCAGCTAACATAATCCAGTCTTTTTGTTGTTGAATACTGATAACTCTATCTAATTGTTTACTTAAGTCATTGACGTATTTTGTAAAAGAGGTATCATTATCAACAATAGTATCAAAAGGTTTTCCTATTAAAACAGTAGCATCTTCTAAAATCTTTAAAAACCATTGAAGATTTTCAATACCTTGTATAAATTTTGTATTAGCTTCCGTATCATCTTGTAATCTAAAGGCATCTGCAATTTCTTCAATTTCTTTTAAAAGCATTTTAAACTGTTCTTTAGAATTTTGTAATACTTGTCTTGCTATCATTGATGATTCTTCGACTCGTAAATGGAGTTTATCTTCATCAAGTAAATAAATTTTTGATGCATTATGGTACCAATTTGACTCTAAAATTTTTTCATTTAAAATAACCTCTGTCATTATGTAACCGGGAGGTAAAGTGACCTCAACTTTAGTCACTACATCTAATAATGTACTAATTGAAGCTATTTTTATTTCTCGCAACTCGCCATTTACATATACTTGCATAAAAAACTCCTCTGCATATTTAATCTAACAAATTATAATTCAACAATTCAGAAAAAAACTGTAATTGAGAATACAAATTATTATATACAATCTTTGTACTTCTTGCTATTTGATTAATATTTTCATCTTCAATTTCAGATTCTTTAAAAGTAGCAAACCAAAACCAATCATATATCACTTGATACTCCTTAGCTTTATTAAATAATATTTGTTTATCTCTTTTTACATATAGGAGTAATTCTTTAATCTTGTCAAGACTTTTTTTATTATATTCTATTTTTTCTAAATAAACAATTATATTTAATATGTATTTAGATATTGATTGTATAAGCTTTATCATATCAGCATATTTATATTTTGAAATTTGATATCTATCGGATAGCTCATCAAAGTAATTCTTATATAATCTTAAGAAATCATCTTTAGTGATTTGAAGATTGTTACTTAATGTTAAAGCCCAAACAAACCTTTTTGCTTCAAATATGTATTCTTTTTCAGATAAAACAGTTTTAAATAACGGATAAAATATTTGAAAATTAAAAATATCTTTTCTACTTACAAAAAGATTAATTTTAGGATTATTATTTAATCTTGAGAGATAGAAATCTGTTTTCTTTTTATCAATATCTAATTTATAAAATATTGCATAATAAACAAGTTCCGGATCAATATAATAGTGACAATCCCAATGTGGACATTTATATTCAAAACTACAAGGATGACATTGAATATTTGCCTCAATAATCAATGTATTTTCAGAATATGGTGCTGTTTCCCATTTACTTACAGGACCTAATGATATATCTATAATTGGTTTTTTTAAAGTAGTTGCAATATGCATAGGGCCTGTATCATTTGTAACCATTAAATCGATCTGATTTATTGCAAAAATCAATTCATTTAATTTATAATCTCCAATTGTATTCAAAAAATTATCAGCAATAATTTCTGAAAAAATAGATTTATAATCAATTTCATTATACCCTCCGAAAAGAATAACTAACACCTCATTTGATTCAACAAGCTGTTTTATCAGTTTAAAATAGAGGGATACATCCCAAGCTTTATTTGATTGACTTGCACCAATATGAATTCCGACAATCTTTTTAATCTCAGCATTACTTCTATTCAAAAATTTATTTAATTTCCTTAAAGAGGGACTGTCCTCTATATCATTATCAACATTTAAATTATAATCTGAAAAATCTATCCTTTGCCCGACTAAGCCGGCAAAAATATCAACCAGGTTCAAACAATGGTCTCCTAATTGATGCTGATTTGCCAAATGATATGCAATAAAATCAGAGCTAATCTTTTGTTCATTATTGGTAGTGTATAACATACCTTTTTTCTCTTTAGCATTTATAAGATAAGCCAATAAAGCACTTTGCTTTGAAACAATTGGATTCAACAACAAATCATAATTATTTAAATTTAGCTGATCGACTATTTTGAATAATTCAGAAAATACATCCCAAAAGTCATCTTTCAATTTAGGGTTAAATAATTCATTATCAAAAGAATATACCATATTAATATTATCAAAATGTCGAGTTATCTCATAAAAACCGCTCATCACTAACAGATCAGTTTTAGCATCCGGATATTTCTTTTTTATTGCATTTAACAAACCAATAGTCTGAATCAAATCACCCATACGAGTTAAATTTATAACTAATACTCTCAAGATTAATCTCCTGTAACAAAGGTATCTAACAACATCAAAAATGCTTCATAATTTTTCAAAGAACCGCTACTTTTATAGACTTCATTTATAACCTTTTCGTAAGATAATCTTAAACCGGGTTCTATATTATTTAAAAAAGTTTCTAAATCATTATCTTGACATAATTTTAAAACATCTTGTATCTTTTGATTTTCATTATTAATTTTTTGTATTAATTTTGGAGAATTTTCCAAAATCACACTTAACATATTTTTTAATCTATAATCATAAGTATGAAATTTTAAAACTTTTTCCCTGCCGGCATTAGCTATTTTCTTTCTTAATGATTCATTTGTCAAGTAATACTTAATCTTATCTATTGCTTCTTCAAGCGATGAAAACACTACTATATCTTTATCTGGTTCAAATAATTCTCTTATAGATTCTCTATCATCAACAAGTTGAAATCCTCCGCAAGCAGCTATCTCAAACGTTCTGGGATTTACAAAATCTCCATAAATGTCAAACAAATTATCATTCATAGCTGAATGTAAATTAATATTTATCTTTGTAGTTTGGTAAATAATGTTAGATTGTTCAATACTAATACGATTATCATTAAGTGGAATATACTCTTGAGGAAGTATTTGATTACTCCAACCGGTACCCCAAATCTTAAAGTTAACACTCCTATCAATATTTAAAATTAGCTGCTTAAAGAAATTTATTCTATTAGGATATGCAGCCCCCATAAAGGATACATCTGCATTAAATAGCTTATTATCTTCATTAGATACACTAACTCGCCTATGAGTATTATTTTCTGCAGCCATTGGAAACCATCCCCAAACAGAATTACATTTACGTTGTAAAATCTTTTCAAACTCTCCTTTTTGGATCATAAAGAAATAATCAAATTGATTACAAACTTGTTGCCAATAACTAAATCTTCTAAAATCTTCCACAAACCAATAAACAGTAACTATTTCAGCCTTCTTTAAGGAAGTGACAAGTGAATCAGAAAAAGGAGACTGAGCAGGGAAAAACACTATATGAGGCTGAAAATCTAAAACGTCATTCCATAATGAATCTGACAATAAATCCGTTAATTTATCAATTAAATTTGAATATTTAGTAATATCAGAAAGATATTTTTGAAGTAAGCTATCAGCAGATGAATTATCAACAAATCTTACATTAATCTTTAGATTTTTCAATGCACTTTCTATATACTTAGCTGTAGTAAATGAACCGCCATATATTGGAGAATTAACTAACACTCTAATTTGATTATTTTCCGGTATAAAATTTTTATTTGTTAAGGTAATTTTCTGTTTTACTCGATTGAAGAAATTTTCTTCAAATCTTAATTCTGATCTTAAAACTATTTCATAAAAAATCTCATAATTAGGTGTCTTATATATTGGAGTTAAATCTAATTCTTCAGTTATAAAAACACATTTTTTAAAAACAACTTGCAGAAATTCCTGTTTCTTTGCTAATTCTATAAGTTCTTTATTATTTTCAGCAATCCATATATGGTCAAATTTATCAATCAAAGGCAAGATATGATAGGCAAAACCTATTCCTAAAACTAATAATGGTCTATTATAATCTTCAATATTTTGTAAAAATTTTTCTACAATATTTTTACCTTCTTTTTCGGGATGATATAAACTGTGAATCTGGAAACCATCAATAATAGGGACAGGATTCCCATCCTTAGCAACCTGAATTGACAAATTATTCATTATTACCTCAAAATGCAATTAAATTAACGACATACCTATGTATTATTTTTTAAATAATTAAAAACCTTTTTTATTCTTTTAAAAAGATTTTTACTTTTATTTGTGATTTCATCAATTATATCATCTTCGTCATTAATACGTTGTAAAGACTCATTTACAGATTTAATTCCAAGAGCATAAAACTCATCAACCTTATCAAAATCCCATGCATTTAATGACGAAATATGTGCAGAAATATATATATCCGGTTTAACATTCTGTATAGAGTTTAATGCTAAATATGCTTGATTATAGATATTTGCTTTTAACGCATTTATAAAAAAGAAATCATTAGATATTTTCTTTTCATTTCTGACTTCTTCTACTTCAAGTTGAGAAGGATCATATAATAAAGAAGGTAAGACATTTACAGCAATAATTGGTAATTCTTCTTTAAAACATCCAACAAATTCTATCGGTAAAGGAAATCCAACACCTCCATCAATAAGATACCTTCCTTGATACTTAAAAGGATTATTTAAAAAAGGTAAATTTGAAGATGCTACCATCGCAGAAGACAGACATCCTTGTTTAATAATTACTGTTTCAGGTATATATTTAGGTGCGATTCCATATAAATCAAAGGCTATTGCAGCATACTCAATCTCAAGATTTTCTATTAATACATTATTTGTGAATTGGTTAAAGCTTTTAAGAAGTTCTTCAGTATCAAGTAGTCCTTTTCTAAACCCAAATATATTTTTTTTTAAAAAATTAGCTAAATTTATCTCTTTTGCTATTTCCAAAATTTCTACAGGATTAAGTCCGGAAGCATATAATCCACCAATTATTGAGCCCATACTTGTGCCAATAATACCACGAATATTATATTTTTTTTCAAGTTCTGCAATGACACCTATATGTGCATATCCTAAAGCAGCACCACCACCTAAAACTAAATAAATATCTTGTTTATCCATAGTTATCTATATTCTCCGGCAATCAATATTATGCTAACATTTTTATTGTCTCGCAAAATATTAATCATAACATTATCTCCGGGAGATACATCAGAAACGGCTAATTCTGCATCAGAAGAATTATTTATATCTAAACTATTTATATTAACAATTATATCCCCTCTTTTAAGTCCGGCTTGATGTGCGGGACCATTAGGTTCAACAGAAGATATAATTACACCATCAAGATTTTTTAATTTCAAATATGAAGCCATTAAAGGTGTAATATCCTGAATTTTAAACCCAAAATATGCCTCTCTTACTTTCCCAAATGATATTAACTCTTCAGATATTTTTTTAACTTGATCAATAGGTATCGCAAAACCAATCCCAATACTTCCTCCCGTTTCTGTAAAAATAAAAGAGTTAATTCCGATTATTTCACCATTGATATTAACTAAAGGTCCACCACTATTACCGGGATTAATAGCAGCATCAGTTTGTATCATACCCTTAAAGACTTTATTCTCTTGAGAATTTGTAAAATTACGATTCAAGGCAGATATCACACCAACAGAAACACTTGGTTTACTGTCTTTCATTAAAAAGCCATAAGGATTACCAACAGCAATAGCCCATTCACCAATAATTAAATCTGAAGATCCTCCTAATTTTGCAAAAGGTAAGTTATTACCATTAATTTTAATAATCGCAATATCATGAATAGAATCAATACCTATTAAATCACTATCATACTCTCTAGTATCATTCAGAACTACTTTAATCTGAGTTGCACCCTCAACTACATGAGCATTAGTAATAATATAACCATCAGCTGTGAAAATTACTCCTGAACCAATGCTTTGAATTTCTCTCTTAAGAGGAGCACCGAAAAAATCAGAAAAGAAATCATCAAAAAATGTATTTCTTCTTATAATTTCTGTCTTCAAAACATTAACACTCACAACAGTTGGTTCTATGATTGCTACAGCCTTTGTAATCGCAGTTTGTCGATTTTCATTCAAAGAAGAAATAATGGACTCTTTATCTGTTTCAATTATCTTATCAGTAGATTGAGTTAATAATGAAAGAGCATTTTGCCTACTGAAATATTGATCATATATAAAAAACATACATAAATTTATAAAAACAATCAATAATACTGTTAATATACAACCTGTTTTTTTCATAATTCACCTGACTCCTTTAAGATTATTGTTTCAACTATGCCTTCTAATTCTAAAAGATATTTAATTTTATAGCCTGCCGGAAAATAAACTGATGTATCAATCAGATATGCAATTTTCAACACTTCATCATATACTGCATAAGAACGAAATGCACCACCCATATAATATTTTTTATTTTGCCATCTACCAAATAAAAACCAACCGTCTTTTTCTCCGATCTCTCTCTGCCCTCTTATTGTATCTTCAATATTAAACTCATCTTCATCATAATATTTCCAAGCTAAATCTTTTCTT
Organism: Candidatus Cloacimonadota bacterium; assembly: GCA_023230175.1. Classification (GTDB taxonomy): domain Bacteria; phylum Cloacimonadota; class Cloacimonadia; order Cloacimonadales; family WRIO01; genus JALNXV01. Next base: position 11,872 of record JALNXV010000013.1, on the reverse strand, counting down.
TTCTCAATCAACCACTTATCATCAATAGGATTTTCAGTTGCATTTTCCCAATAAATTGATATATATTTATCAGGATTATCTTCTTGATTTTCACGTGAACGCCACAAAAAAGAAATAAAATTATTATCTAAATCTCTTTTAAAAACTCTATATGTTTCAGGTATATATATTTTAAAAGGCATTTCTTTAAAAAAACTATCCTTGTAACCATCAAGTTTCTGGCTTTTAAAAACTATCCTATTTATAAATCGTTCTTTAAACATATTAAAATATATTTCAGTATTATTATGCAAAAAACTCTTTAATTCATTAGCGTTTGTAGCCATTAGAAAAAGTACCATCTGATCATTTGCCCATAAATTATTATTTAAAAACATTGAAGATTTTCTATTTTGAACTGAAGCGATTGCTTGCTCATTCATTATATTTTTCACATATTGAGAAACCTTTTTGTTAGAGCTTAAGTCACCTATGAAAATTAAATTTTTAAACCTATTAAACTGTTCAATATTATCTAATTCTCCTAATTTTACATCAAACAACTGTTCGTTTTCTGTCGTATAGAAATCTCTTTCTAAAGAATACCTCAAATATGGCTCGGCTATTTTCCAAACATCAGAATCAGCAAATACATAAATAGTTTGTTCATGCCCCCAAGCCATTGGTTTTCTTGAATCAATTTTAAATATTTCAGATTTTGCATTTACAATTTGATTAATATTTTTTCTAACAATCTGTGCATTAAAAGCCTTTTTCTCTGCCTTACAAGAAACACATAATACTGTAATCATAAATACAATAATTAAACTATACTTCATACAATAATCCTTTTAGGTTTTATGAAAAAATAGTTCAATCCTGAAAGTACAGTAACAAAAGTAGTAGCCCAAAAATAGACTTGAATATAGAAAATTATCATCTGTTCGTTATTAATTACAAAATCCCAAAATCCAAATTCTTTCATTGTATAAATTAATAAAGCAGTAATTATCCCAAACATCTGTAGAAAAGTCTTAATTTTACCAGCAAAATTTGCAGCAATAATAATTTCTTTTTTATGATAATATTCCCTTAAAACAGTAACAGCTATCTCTCTAAAACAAATTATAAAAGTTACAATCCAATGTATATATGCTATCGGCTCAATATTTAATAAAACTAAAGCACTAATCACTAATATTTTATCTGCCAATGGATCCATTAATTTACCAAAAGTACTAATAATGTTGAACTTTCTCGCTATTAATCCATCAAAATAATCTGTTATACTAGCAAGTATAAAAATTACTAACCCATACAAAGGTTGATTTTTTATTATAAAAAAAACAAAAAACGGAATTGCAATTACTCTTAATATTGTCAATAAATTTGGTATCATCTTAAACATAAATATTTCTCTCTATCTTTTCTTTTTAAACAAACTTTTTTGAAAGAATATTACAATTAAATTAGCAAAAATAAACATTAACTGTATTTCTTTATCTATAACAATTTCATTAAAATTAGAATAAGACCATATTGATTCAATCATTAATGCCATACAAAAAGAAATAATAATAAAATAAAAGGAAAATAACCTCTGTAATTTTAATAACCTCTTTAACTGAATACCTGACTTATAAATAGCTAATAATCTATCTCGATTTATACCAATAAAAATCATTCTAAAGAAAATCATAAAAAAAACATAAGCTATTAATATTAATAACTTAATAACATATAAAACCTTATATAAAAGACTGACTTTTAATTCAATCTCTGCCCATACATTTTCATTTTTCTGTATAATATATTCAGGAAAATTTTTTATCAAAGCATTATAAAATTTAGTTAAATTTTCATAAGATACAGGTTGAACGATAAGTTCCAATTGATAAGGTAGTCTATATGAATTGGCAATCTTAGAATATTCAGTAAGATTATACTTTTTTAAAATGCTTTGTTCTAAACTATCAGGAGTAGTTATCTTATAAGTTTTAATTATCTCAGAACTTTCTGCAAAATCTTTAATTTGATTAATCTCTTTTTGAGAATTAGCATAAATTAAAATTGGATAAATACTTTTTTGTTCATCAATTTGTTTTATAAAATCAATAAAAAAGAAATTAGCAAAAAATAACACAGAGAAAAATACTACAGAAAAGATTATTTGAAATATTATGAATCTATTGAAGGGCATACATTCTCCAATAGACAAGCATTTATATGATATAATGGAACATTTTTTATCTTAGTCTTTCCTGTTGCAATAACTATCATCCCACTTTTTAAGCAATATAGTATCAGTTGATATACTTTTTTTAAATTATCATTATCAAAATAAAAATCTAAATCATCAATCAAAAGCAAGTATGGACTTATTAATGCTATTCTTAAAATATACAACATCATTTTTTCTGATTTTGAAAAATACTTCGCTTTTACATTTAAAATATCCATTACACCTAAAATTGAAGCCATTTCAATCACACGATTTTTTTGATGAATACTTAAATTCTTAAAAGGAATTTCTAAGTGTTGCAAAAAAGTCATATCCGAAATTACTATCAAATCTGAATCTATCAAAAATACACTATTCTCATCTTTTCTTTGTGATATCTTCTTATTATTTAATAACACACTTCCCTTAAAATTCTTATAATCACCATATAATGAATTTAAAAAAAGTGTTTTACCGGAAAAATTATTCCCTTGAATATATAAAAAATTACCCTTTTCAATTGATAATTCCGGAATAGATAAAATTAATTTATCTGAAGAAAATAACTTATAAGAATCAATTTTTAGCATGACTAATCTTAAAAATAAACTTTGAATTATTTGAAACTTTGTTAATATTATTTAGTGATTCATCAGAAATCTCTTTAAAAATCGAACAATTAAGCAATAATTTTTCACAATTCATTATTAATTCTTTCATTCGTGCTTTAGGATAAATAATATAAGAAGTTCCCATTTTAGATAACTTCTGCTTAATAGTATTTAACAACTCAAATTGAGTTGCTTCTAATTCAAACCTAGCTATTGACTTTTCGTAAATTGGACTTAATCTCCCACAATTTTTTAAATTATAAGGAGGATTTGATATAATTAAATCATATTCACCATCTAAATAATCATAAGAGGCATAATTTGCTAATATAATTGAATAATCAATTTCTTTCCCTATATATTCTGAAAGTTTTTCAAAATTCGAGTTAGCAAGCTTAACTAATGATTCAACTATTTCCACTCCGACACATTCAATATCAGTAAAATCTTTAACTAACATTAATAATAATATCCCGTTGCCTGTTCCTAAATCTAATACACGTTTTACTTTATGGTTAACAACATAGTGATAAATTATTTGATATAAATTTTGAGTATCGGAGCTAATCATCTGAGAACGTTTTGATTGAAAAAAATCTACATCTAAATCAGGAATATTAAATTTCATATAATCCTGATTATAGATTAAAGTAGGACTTTCAAAACATTGCATCTTAATTAAGTTCTAACATCATTTTAATAGGTTTAATTGCATTAATTGCTATCTCATCCGATATAGTTATCTCGTTAATCTCATTTTTCAAAGTTTCAAAAACTTCATTAAGACTAGTTTTTTTCATATTTTGACAGATAGCTTTATTGGATAATGGAATAATTGATTTTTGAGGATATTTCTGAATTAACATCTCAACTAAACCTAATTCTGTACCAATAACAGCTTTATCATTATCAGCCATAAAATCAGCTAACTCTTTTGTTGACCCTACAAAATCTGCTAATGCAACTACTTCAGGAGTACACTCAGGGTGTACAATGATTTTATGATCAGGATAAGTTATTCGTTTAGATTTTATATCATCAATAGTAAAAAATAGATGATGAATAGGACACATACCATCCCATAAATCAATTGATCGATTAGTTTTAATTTTTACATAATGTCCTAAATTTTTATCAGGAACAAACATTATCTTTTTATTCTTATCAAGTTTATTAACAATTCTGACAGCATTTGATGAAGTAACACATACATCACATAAAGATTTTACTTCTATTGATGAATTCACATAACAAACTATTAAATAATCAGGATGCTCATCCTTAAATTTTTTTAAATCTTCATAAGAAGCCATATCGGCCATTGGACATCCTGCATCTCCGGCAGATAATAAAACTTTAGTATTTGGATTAATTAATTTTGCAGTTTCAGCCATAAATTTTACACCGCAAAAAACAATTATATTAGATTTAATTCCTTCAGCAATTTTAGCTAATTGAAAGGAATCACCTACAATATCAGCAATTTCATGGATATCAAGAGTTTGATAATTATGAGCTAATATTATGGCGTTTTTTTCTTTTTTGACTTTTAATATTTCTTCTTTTAACAAATCATTATTCATTTTATTCCCTTATTTATAATTTGTATGTCCAAAACCACCTTTTCCTCGGGCAGTATCAGGTAATTCTTTTTTTAATACAAACTCTACATATTCATGTTTACTAACTATCATTTGTGCAATACGCATTTGTGGTTCTAAGTGAAAAGGGGTTTCAGAAAGATTAATAAGCCCAATTTTCACTTCGCCTCTATAGTCAGAATCAATTGTTCCAGGAGAATTTATAACAGTAATTCCATACTTAACAGCTAAACCACTTCGAGGTCTAATTTGTGCTTCATAACCTTCGGGTAAGGCAATTGCAAATCCTGTAGGTATCAATATTCTTTGAAATGGGTTAATTGTAATTACTTGAGTTAAATCAGCAAATATGTCATAGCCTGCTGCATTTTCAGTCATTTTTTCCGGTAATCTTGCAGTATCACTTAAGAGCATAACACTTATCTCCACTTAGGATTTCCTTGATAATAAATATAATGTTAACTCTTTTAAAAGTATAGAACGTTCTCCGTATGAATTTAGTATTTTCAAAGCGTCTTTAACATTTTTTTCAGCTAATTGTTTAGCCTTATCTAAACCATACACAGAAGGATAAGTTACTTTTTTCTCTTCAATATCTTTACCAATAGTTTTGCCTAAACTCTTTTCAGAACCTTCTATATCCAAAATATCATCAGTAATTTGAAATGCTAAACCAAGTTTTTTACCAAAATCTTCCATTTTTTTTACTTCTGCTTCAGAAGCATCTCCAAGCATTGCACCGTACTTTGTACATAATTGTAATAGTTTTGCTGTTTTATTTATATGAATAAATTCTACTGTTTTTTTTGTAACATTTTGACCTTCTGAAATTATATCCATCATTTGACCGGCAATTAAACCACGCTCTCCACAAAGTATTGCCATTTCATTAATCATATTAATTTTTAAATCTGCTGCAGTTTCCAAATTATTAACTAAATTAAATGCTTCAATTAATAATGCGTCTCCTGCAAGTAAGGCAATATCCGAACCGAACATAACATGACAAGTTTTTTTTCCTCTACGGTAATCATCATTATCTATTTCAGGTAAATCATCGTGGATTAATGTATAAGTATGTAAAAATTCAATTGCAGAAGCTGCTTTAATTACTTCATCATTTAATTTCTTTTTAAACAAATGAAAACATAAAATTGTCAGATAAGGCCTAAATCTTTTACCTCCGGCAAATAATGTATAACGCATTGCTTTATGGATTTCTTTTGGATAATCATCCTTACGCGGTAAAAATCTATCCATCATCATATTTATGAGTTCTCTTTTTTCTTTTATATCTTTTTTCAATGCTACTTGATTTTGCATTTTAATCCCTCGCTTCTTTTTCAATCTTTTGAGTTATCTTTTGAACTTTTAACTCTGCATCTTTAAGTATCTTATTACATCTTTCGATTAACTTAGAACCATTTTCATAATTCTCAATTAATTTATCAAGATCATCAATAGAACCCTGCTCCATTTCATTTATAATTTTCTCTAATTCAATCAATGATTTTTCAAAACTTACTTCTTTAATTTTTTCAGTCATTATCTCTCCGATTGCTTTGTGATATTAATAATAATTTCCCTGTTTTAAAGGAAATCTCTATAGTTTCATTTTTAACAATATTACTCAATCCACGAGAACTGTTTCTAAACAAGGTTTCAGAAGTTAATGGATATTCTAAACCATTTGTTGATACATTTAAAACCTTTTCACTTAAAGGGATCAAGGATACTAAAGTATTTTTTTTAAAATTTAAAACATTTGTTTCAGATAATAATCGAATTTCTTCAAAATGATTACAAATAAAAATCTTGGTTTTTGAAGTACTCTTTTCAATTAAAGTTAAACATGCTAATATATGATCTAAACGCCCTTGCATATTATTTACAATACATATATCTTTATGTTTATCAATAAAATAATCTATTGCATATTCTAAATCTGAATAATCTTTTTTTTTATCTAATTTAATTATTTTTACTGTATCAGGAACATCCTTTATTAATCCTATAAATGAATCAAAATCACCTATAATATAATCGGGGACAATATTGTAACACAATAAAACATTAGCTCCTTGATCAACTCCTACTACTATATTTTCATCTTCAACCGATAAGTTATTTAAAAAAAAGATATCTTCTTTTGTTACGTAAGACACTATATATACCATTTTAAATTTATTCCTCAAAAATTAACAATAAAAAAGAAAAATTACATTCTAGTAAAATTATTTGTATTCTGAGCAATTTTGATTTGATCTTCTTGTAAATTAAAAAATCCTTTTGGATTAACGCATCTATTTTTTATCAAGCTATAAACTTCATAATGTAGATGTGATCCTGTAGAAACCCCGGTACTTCCCATTAATGCAATGATTTGACCTTTAAGAACTTCTTCATCTTTTTTTACTAATATTTTACTAAGATGAGCATATCTTGTTTGATAACCTGATTCATGATTAATTCTGATTAATTTCCCATTATGACCGGAAGTTCCTGCAAAAGATATTTTTCCATCAGCTGTAGCATAAATTGGAGTACCAATTGAATTAGCAATATCAATCCCGGCATGGAATTGTTTATATCTAAAAATTGGATGAATCCTGTAACCATAATCAGTAGTTATCATTCCATAGGTTGGAATAATGCTTGGAGTAGACATAAAAAGACTTTCTCTTTTCTCCAAAGAAGAAATTAAATCAGAATGTGTTTCATAGGTTAACGTAGTTTTTGATTTAATAAAATTTAATTTATTCAGATATTCATTATAAATCCTATGGAGATTGTCATCAAAAGGCAAAAAACTAGGATCGGAATGTGGTTCACCACCGGAACCTAAAGCTCTTATATCTGGATTGATAGCCTTTAATCTTCTTTCACCTCTAAGGTTATCTTCCCATTCTTCCATTACTTTTATACGAATCAACACAGAATCCATTTGAGTAGATACAAACGCAATTTTTTCTCTTAGGAGTTGATTTTCTTTTTCTAATCGATTCAAATGAGCAAGTTCCACATTCTTCTTCCATACATAAAAAGAAGAAATCCCCAAAACAATAATCAATAATAATATAAAGGCAGACACAAAATGGCCGATATTTTTACTAATGCTCAAATTAACCATTTTAGATGAATCTGTCTGCATCAAAGTAATATACCATTTTCTTTTAACTGACATATGCCTCCTTTACACTAACATAAATTCACAATAATATATTTTAAAAAATATGTCAAGCATAAATTTCATTCAAATACAAACCTAAGTCTTTAATAAAATACTAAATATTAAACATTAAATATTTTGAAATCAGTTAATTATAAGTATTTCACAATATCTTATGTTTTGACAAAAACGTTTAATTTTTCAATAATCATTAATTTGTATATCTTACTGAAAAAACAATAATTTAATTATTTTTAAAAAAAAGGTTGACAAAATCAGTGAAATTTTAATAATTTGAAAAACTAATATTTTAAGGTAGGTATGAATGATTATTGCCATAGATGGACCAGCTGCCTCTGGTAAAAGTACAACAGCAAAATTAATAGCTGAAAAATTAAACTTTATCTATATTGATACAGGGGCAATGTATCGTGCTGTGGCTTTATATGCACTCAAAAATAATTTAGATATATCTAACCATAAAAACCTTATAAAAATCATTAATAGCATTACAATTAGATTCGAAAGAATTAATAACGAAAATCACATTTTTTTAAATAATATTGACGTTACTTCCGAAATAAGATTGCCTGAAATAACAAAACTTTCATCAAATATCGCAACAAAAAAAATAATCAGAGATAAAATGGTCGAAATACAAAGATTACTTGCAATAAATCAAAAAATCATAATGGATGGTAGAGATATTGGGACTGTAGTTTTTCCAAATGCAAACTATAAGTTTTTCCTAACCGCCTCTATTGAAACAAGAGCATTAAGAAGACTTAATGAACAACTTACAAAAGGCATAGTATCAAATCTTGAAGATATCAAAAATGATTTGATTTGGAGAGACAAAAATGATTCCGAAAGAGAATTTTCTCCTTTAATAAAAGCAGAAGATGCTATTGAAGTTGATACTTCCAATATGACTATTGAGGAACAAGTAAAATATATTTTAAAGGTGTTACAAGGGGACATTGCGTAAGTCATATAGTTTTATAACATTTATCGTAAGAATTTTAATGAGATGCTGTTGGCATTACAAGCTTGTTAATAAAAACAAACTTAAAGATGTCAATTCAGTGATTATTGCTTCAAATCATATCTCATGGTTTGATCCTCCCTTTATCGCATCAATTTTACCATTTGAAATTACTTTTTTAGCGAAAGCAGAATTATGTAAATACTCTCTTGCAGCAAAGATTTTTAATTGGTTAAATGTTATTCCTATCTACAGAGGAAGACCTGACAAAGGTGCAATTGAAAAATCAATAAATACACTTAACAACAATAAATCATTATTAATTTTTCCTCAAGGAACTCGAAATGGATCTAAAATAAAACCGGGAATAGGACTTTTTATGTTAAACACAAAACATAATATACTACCAATTTACATAGAAAACGCAAATAAATTCTTTAGTTGTTTTTTCTTTATAAAAAGATTAAAAATTGTTTTTGGAGATGTCATACCATACACACAGTTTGCCGAATTAGAAACCAATAGAGAGGCATATCAATTAATCTCAGAATATACTTTTAAGAAAATAAATGAGTTACAAAATGAAAAAAATTAAATTAGCGAAGAACTCCGGATTTTGTTTTGGAGTAAAAAGGGCGATAAGATTAGCTGAAGAAACAGCTCAAAAGCATGGTAAAGCCATAACCCTTGGACCAATCATACATAACCCTCAAATGGTGGAAAATCTAAAACATAAAGGTGTATCTGTAGCTGAAAACACTGATGACATCGGCGATGAAGCTGTCATAATAAGGTCGCATGGGATACCTAGAGAAACCTATGAAATTTTAAAAGCAAAACAAAATATAATAATTGATGCTACCTGTCCTTATGTTGCCAAAGCACATGAATTTGCAAGAATTGCCAATAGCGAAAACTACGACATTTTTATCTTAGGAAATCATAAACACCCTGAAGTCATAGCACTCAAATCCTATATCGATAAAAAAGTTTACTTTTTTGAATCTTCCGAAGAAATTATAAACAAAAAATTCAATAAAGTAGCTATCATTTGTCAAACTACTCAAAATATTGACAATCTTATAAAGCTATCTAATTCATTAATCCCAATTTGTAACGAGTTAAGGATATTTAACACTATCTGTAATGCTACCAATGTAAGACAAAATTCAAGTTTAGAGCTCGCTAAACACAGTGATTTAATGATAGTTATTGGAGGCAAAAATAGTTCAAATACAAAAATGTTAGCCAAATTATGTTCTAAATATGCTACAACCAAACATATAGAAACACAAGATGAAATAAAAAATGAGTGGTTTGCTAATGCTGACAATATAGGATTAACAGCAGGAGCATCTACTCCGGACTGGATTATTATTGATGTATATAATAAAATTAAAGTTATTGTTGGGGATGCTAACGATTTGGTGCAATCGGTAGATGCTATTCCCGGCTACAAGGAGGAATCTAATGAGTATGAATGTTCAAAACGACCCTAAGGACACAACAGTGTCTGATACAAATTTGCCAACAAATCAACCGGAAGAAACAAACAATGACCACGATTTTAATCTGGAAATGATTGACCAATCAATGAGTAACGTTGAATCAGGTCAAATTGTAGATGGTGTTGTCGTTGGTGTTGATGAAAAAGAAGTTTTAGTTGATATTGGTTGTAAATCAGAAGCGGCAATACAGATTCATGAGTTCTCTCCTCATCATATTCCGACAAAGGGTGATACTATAAAAGTATATGTCATCACTCGCGAAAGTGGTGATGGGAAACCAATAATCTCTAAAAAAAGAGCTGATTTCCTAACTAATTTAGCAAAAATGAAGGAAGCTTTCCAAAATAACGAAACTATTTCAGGAAAACTTGTTCGTCGTGTCAAAGGTGGTATGATTGCAGAAATTATGGGAGTCGAAGCTTTCTTACCCGGATCACAAATTGCACTAAAAAATGTCCCTAATCTTGATCAGTTTATCAATAAAGATGTCGATTTAAAAATTATTAAACTCGATGAAGATCGCAAAAATATTATAGTTTCTAGAAGAAAAGTACTCGAAAGTGAATTAGAAAACCGTAAAGAAAAACTCAAAGATATTATCAAAATTGATGCTGAACTTGACGGAGAAGTAAAAAATATCACTGAATATGGTGCATTTATTGACTTAGGTGGTATGGATGGTTTATTACATATTACCGATATGTCGTGGGGTAGAATAAATCATCCTGCGGATATGCTTAATATTGGTGATAAAGTTAAAGTAAAGGTTATTGGATTTGATGACGAAAATAATAGAGTTTCTCTTGGTATTAAACAATTAGTCCCTCACCCATGGGAAAATATTGAAGCAAAATATCCGGAAGGAACAAAAGTTACAGGTAAAATTGTTAATATTACAAAATACGGTGCATTTGTAGAATTAGAACCCGGCGTTGAAGGACTTGTTCACGTTTCTGAAATGTCTTGGACTAAAAAAATTACTAATCCACGTCAAGTCGTTAAAGAAGGTGATACTATTAATGCGATTGTTTTAGTAGTTTCAAAAGAAAATCAAAGAATTTCTCTTGGTATGAAACAAATGCAACCTAATCCTTGGCTTACAATCGAAGAAAGATATCCTATTGGAACAATTATTACTAGAAAAGTAAAAAACCTAACTCCATTCGGTGCTTTTGTTGAGATTGAAGAAGATATTGACGGATTAATTCATATCTCTGATATCTCATGGACAAAAAGAATCTATCATCCTAAGGAAGTCCTAAGAAAAGGTCAAGAAATTGAAACTGTAATCTTATCAATTGACAAACTTCTCCATAGAGTTGCACTTGGAATGAAACAACTTCATCAAGACCCTTGGGAAGATTTAATGGATAATTTACCTGTTAATACAGAAGTTAAAGGTAAGGTTTCTAAATGTATACCTAAGGGTATCTTAGTTGATATACCTTACAAAGACACTTATGTTGAAGGCTTTGTTCCTATCTCACACTTAGCTATCCCTCAAATAGAAAACACTGAAGATGCATTTGAAATTGGCGAAGAAATTGATATGAAAATCATAGAAATTGATACCGACAACAGACGTCTTATACTTAGTGTAAAAGCTTGGTTTTTCTCAAGAGATAAACAAATAATGAAAGAATATCAAAAACTTCATTTAGATAAAATCAACGAAAATATGTCAAAAAGAGAAGAAAAAGAAGCTAAAGAAGTAATACCTGAAGATGCTAATTACGGTTACGATGACTCAAAATATCACTCAGAAGAAACTGAGATAGCAAGTGATAATATCGAAACG
>JALNXV010000244.1 GCA_023230175.1 Candidatus Cloacimonadota bacterium | reverse complement strand
AGATATAATAATTACGCAATATACAATTTTAGATTTGACAAAAAACTATTTGAATTTAATTAGTAACACATAGAGTGATTTGAAATCTTTCTGGAGGTCTCAGACACACTTTATTGGACAGTCCCTACATTTCAACAGGTAACATTTCTTACTCCTTTAATATTAAACTATACATATTATATTGTAAAAATTATTTATAGAATATTTTACTGTATAAGTAATAAAAAATTGTTTGTCAAGAAGTTTGTTGATTCTTTTTATAGAGTAAATAAAAGCTATTGAATAATATTAAATATAGTTCCATACGCTTCCGTTTTGGTGGCGGTTTATGGATTGATATCCTTATATTTAAGGTGTGTTTTGCAAGCAAGGATATTAGTATGATAAATTAGTTTAAAGTCTATTTTTTTATATACTTATTTGTCTTATTATCATTAATTTCAATTATCGTTTTATTATTAACTAAGATTCTAATATGCTTAAGTACAGTATTATAATGTAATCCAAGATTTTTTGAAATTTCCGGAATAGAGATTGGATTATCATTTACTGCTTTTAGAATAATATTTTCTTCATCCAAATAAGAGATAGGCATATCTCTTTCATATTCCACTCTTGCGATTAGTTCAGCAGGTAGAGGTTTAAAAAATTCTAATATTTCTAATAATCGTTCATCAGAAAGTTTTTTCACCCAAATTTCAGCTCCCGGTCTGTCAAGTGCATTAATTTGTATCCTGTCAGGTTTAATAAGTTCACAAGCTTCTTTTAAAAGTGTTAACTCTTCAGGAGTGTCATTTATGCCTTCAATAAAAAATATTTCTAACCATATCTGGTTAGCAAAAATTTTCCTAAAATCTGATAGAGATTGTATAATAGTTTGAGGTTTTAAGGTCGGATGAGGACGATTTATCTGTTGAAAAACCTTATCCGAAACAGCATCTAAAGAAGGTAAAATTAAATCGCAATTTAATAATGCTTTGCATAATTTTTCATCTTGCAACATAGTAGAATTTGTTATCAGTGCTAATCTATATTGTGGCCATAATCTTTTAATTTCTGATATTATTTCTTCTAAACATATATTTAAAGTAGGTTCTCCGGCTCCTGAAAAGGTTATGAAATCAATTTTAGCTTGTCTTTGCAAAAAATGAGATAATTCTACGATAATATCCTCAGGTTTAATAAACTCTTTTCTTTCAACAAGTAGGTCAGTAGTTGTACCAACTTCGCAATATACACAATCTAAAGAACACACCTTATACGGGACCAAATCAACCCCTAATGAAAGTCCTAATCTTCTTGAAATTATTGGACCAAATAAATGTTTGTAAGCCATATTTTTTCACTCTTAAGTTTTTTCCAATTTTTAAGTATGCAGTTATTTTGTAAAGAAGATTTTATAAATAATTAATTAAGGCTGTTAAATAATAAAGTTATACCGGCAAACTTACTTACACTGAAATTCCCTAACTACATAAACGCCGATTTATAAAGGCTGTATTAAAATGCAGAAAAGTTCTACAAGCTTCTATCTTGCAGTTTTATAAAATATTGAATACCTGCCATTTAAGATTTTGAGTGCAAGTAGAGATGCTCGCACAAAGTTAATTTTTTGCACTGCCTCTATAGCTGAAAGACTATAAACAAGATAATATTCACCAGTCTTTTTAAACTTTAATTACTCCGAGCCATTCTCCTAATAAAAATTGTAATCTGCCAATCAAAAGAGATATTCTTGCCATTGCAGTATAACCAAAAGCTGCACCAAAACTTATCATTAAAAAGAGGATCCCAAGTTTAGCTGTTATACCTGTGATTCCATTATGCTTTTTACTGAAATAAAAATATATTAATCCTGAAATTGTACCTATAATAATAATTAATTGACCTAAGCCGCTAACAAAGCTACTTGCATTAAAGGGATTAACCATTGTTGAAGTTGCTTGATTTAAAATATCTGATTTTAAATACCTTAGTAAACTAAGTCCGGCAGTAGTTCCTATTAATAAAGCTAAAGGGAATTTACTCATCCAATCAAGTTTTGGAAATAATCTCATTAACATCATAATTCCTAATATACCCGGTATAATGAGTAACCATTGATTAGAAAAATCATAGATAAGTTTTGAAAAGAGATTAGGTATAAGTATATTATAAATAGTATAAATAAACCAGTAAGCTGCTGAAATACCTACAAAAATTTGTTCCGCTATTTTATATATAGGGTTATCTTTATAGAGAAAACTCCATATAGCTAAAGTACAAAAAGCACCCATCCAGATACCAAAATTAGTCCAAAATTCTATCATTTTACACCTCTTTTTTTATCATTTTGCAAAAAATACCAAGAAACATTACTTAAAATAATAAATAATATAATAATCAAGTGTGCCATTGACTGGGCATCCATACCGGCAGTAGCAGTTCCGGGAGTACTAACTAAAAGTTCATATTCTGCGGCTGCTTTTAAACCCCCAATAAGTCCATAAAGTTGTTTTTGTTCATTTATATAGGGTAAAAATCCGGGAGTGCTAACAGCAGTAGCTCCGCCTGCAATAGGAAGTCTAAATTTATCACCTGCAACCATAATCCATTCTTTTATACCGGGAGTACCGGCGGAAAATGAAATAGCAAAATTAAAATCTTTTAAAGAATTAACATCGTTCATAATAGGAAAATCTGTAATATTATCACCGTTAGAATCTTTAGGAAATACTTCTCTAAAGTTTTTCCCCATTGCTTGTATAGAGACAAGACCACCGGCCTTATATCCTAAATTTATAAAATTTTCTCCATATATCAACTTTTCTTTTTGAATTTGATATATCTCATCAGCCAAAGAAACTCCCATAGGCCAAAGGGCAACACAATATATTTTTAAATTCTTTCTCATAGCGTGATTTATTATTGCAACAGCCATTGGTTGTAATTCGGGTTTACTGGCAGGATCAAAATCAAAAGATAGTAATATCTTGTCTCCGGGTTGACTGTTTTCAACTAAATCATATACTGATTGAACATTTTTTGTAACCTCAATATCAAAACCTATCGGCATAATAAGAGGTAAGCTAACCCCAAGAAATATTAATAAAAATATCCATCTTCTATCTATTTGATGTAATTTCATTATTTGCCTCCCAGCCAAGAACGTTCAAGCCCAAGAATAATTCTTAATGAACTTCCTATTATCCCTAATCCGGCACCAATCATAATAGCTCTTTGGCCTGCAGTGTTAGGATAATCCATTATAAAAGCCGAAATATTTGGTAAATGTAAATAACTTGGCAAACCTGATGTTATCGCTGTACCAATACTTGTATTTCCTAACATAACAATTATTGCTGCACTAAGCAGTAATGTAGATTCTAATGATCTTGCTACAAAAGCTCTATACGCAGCAGAAGCTATAAAAAAGGCTAATAAAGAAAACATAGCGGCCATTAGATGTTGATAAAAATTATTAAATAAATAGTCAAATGGTTTTTCACCAATAATATTTATTAAAAAATCACCATTACCTGCTAAACCGGCTTGTCTTTGAGTACCAAACAATATTCCAAAAATAAACATAAGTGAAAAACTAACGATAGTTACAATATGATATTGCCAATTACTACTTTTACGAATTATCTTAGTAAAATTCATCTTAAATAAACTCATTTGACCTAATACAATTGCAAAACCGGCAATGATCAAAAACCATATTTCTAATTCACCGGACAATTTTTCAAAGGGTCTATGAGGTATAAACTCAGCGAGAATCATTAATAATGCTGCTATAAAGGTTATGATTAAGGGCAATTTATTTTTCATTTAAAACTCTCCTCTATGATATATTTAAGAAATTCTTAAATCCGGATATACCAAATAATTCAAGAATAACACCTATTAATATTATTGAAATAATCACTATTTTGCCAAAATCCTGTCCTTTAAGAGAACCTAATTGCTGGATGTCTTTTGATAAATATGCTGATGCTGCAAATAATTCTTCACCTATTAGTGTATAATCACATGCTGCAACAAAAAAAGGTAATTGAGATGGCATTGCAGTGCCCGCAACTTGAATTGCTCCACTTGCAAAACCTGTTTCTGCTATAATTAATGACTCTGCATAAAATGAACCTAATAAAAAATTTGCTGCAGGTTTTTCTCTGACTATAATACCATCAACTCCTGCTACATATCCAAATTGATCATCTGTTAAATAAAATACACTGTCAGAATCATATTCATCAGGAACTCCTGCTTTAAGGTATGAGGCCTTGACTATTTCTCTTGCTGCAGTCAAAACCATTGATTTACTAACAGGGACGATTAATTTACTGTGATATTCTGCAACTTTTTCAGCTAATTTGCCTAAGATAGTTAAGCCGGCTATAGTTTGCATATCATCCAAATCCATTATACCCGGAACAAACAATATTGGCTTACCCATTTCGGTTGCTCTTCCGACAGCTTCTTCTAATGCCTCTAATCCATTGATTTTTCTGATATAAAATTCTTTGCCTCGACTAGCTTGAGCAATATAATATATCACTGCTGAACATAAGATAAATAGTATTATCAAAATCGGTATTTTGTCAGTATTAAACCACTGAGCTCTCGCTTTGCCTTCTGCAAATATCTCATTATAATAATTTGTTTCATCATTTTGAATTACTAACTTATAAAAAACTTGATCATTAGTTAAAAATTTTTCATCTGAATCGATATAGTTATTTTCTGTAACTAACTCTGAAACTAAATCAAATTTGTTATTATCAAAACTTTTGTAAAGACTAATTTTCCCTTTGAGCAATAAATCTTCGTCAAAATCAATCCTTAACCTTGTCCCATCATCATTTGGAAAATCACTTATAGTTAATCCGGAAAGTAAAATAAAACTCATTAACCCCATCAATAATAAAAAAAATCTTCTCATATAGACTCCTTTCGAAAAAACCATAATTTTTTTTATAAAACTGTCAACCATTTTTTTTATTATTTTATATTTTTATCTCTAACTCTCTTATGAAAATCAAACAATCTTATACATTTATAAAAATACTAAATTAAAATGTTGTGCAAATATCTTGCTTCCACTTATAAACCGTGATGTTATGCGAGCATCCTTACTTGCATTTTGGCTTGTTGTGCGAGCATCCCTGCTTGCAGTTTAGTTTGTTGTGCGAGCATCCCTGCTTGCACTAAAAACTCCTTAACAACAAGAATATCAATCTATAAGCTTTCTATAAGAACAAAGTAAGTAAGACAATATTTAATATTATTTTATAGTCTAAGTTTTTTAAACTTCTATTAATTAGAGTTGGACATATAAGCAAATTTTAGACATATTGGAAAATATTATGAGTTCCCGGTTTTTATGATATTCATTTATTAAGATTATAAAATCACAATATTTCTTATATAAGCAAAGATGTGTCACAAAATAATAATACAAAAATCTTATAATTTTTAATTTTGATTTGTAGGGATAAAAGTTTTTTATGATTTTTTTAAAAAAAATATTGACAAAATAAAAAAATATTTATATTATTTTTTATAGTATATAATCCGATATGTAAGAGTATAATTTACATTGAGTTAGGAGAATTATTTTGTTGAGCAAGATAATTAAATTAACAGTTTGTTTGAATAGTATAATAACAATTCATTCTAAAAAG
>JALNXV010000243.1 GCA_023230175.1 Candidatus Cloacimonadota bacterium | reverse complement strand
ACAACAAACTTAAGGGCAAGCAAGATGCTCGCACAACAAACTTAAGTGCAAGCAAGATGCTCGCACAACAATCCTGCCATCATTGACTTATACGTCATTAAAACTAATTTTATTTTTTCTTTTTTTTTGATTGACAATAAAATTATTAAAATATTTGTTTGCAATATGGAGGAAAGATGAATTTATCAGAATTTAATAATGTACTTGATTTTGCAATCGAAAAGGAAAAAGAAGCAGTTGCTTTTTATAATGAATTGCAAAATAAAACAGAATTTACAGCATTAAAACAAATGCTATCAGACCTTGAAAATATGGAAAAAGGACACATTAAAGTAATTGAAAATATTCGAGAAAAAGGTATCTCTGAAGCCATAATCAAAGAAATAACACCTTTTAGCTACAGCGATAACTATGAAGAACCGGATAATTATCAAAATTTAGATTTCCCTTCAATCTTATTAATTGCTATCAAAAGAGAAGATAAATCATTTAATCTCTATTCTGCAATGGTTGAAAGAGTTTCTGATGTAACACTAAAAAATCTTTTTAAACAACTTGCAAATGAAGAAGCACAACATAAACTAAGATTTGAAAAAATCTATGAAGAAACAATCTTGAAAGATAATTAAGTAAATATCTTATGAGTTCACCAGCCAAAAAAGTATGAATGATAAAACTAATAAAAAAGATAAATACTATATTTATATCTTATATTTAGCAATAGTATGGCTATTAATCTTTAGTTTTTTTACGAATACTCAGATACTTTATGCTGATGAAATAGATACTAAAGAACAAGAATTGACTGAGATACAAAGAATGATTCAAGAACAAAGAGCTAATGCCAAAAAACTCGAATATGAAAAAACTAAAGCTTTAAAAAATAAACAAAAAACTCAAAAAGAACTCAGTCAAACCCAAACAAAAATTAAACAACTAAACATAACTGAGAATAATTTAAAAAAGAGTTTAGACCTTTCAAAAAACCTTCTCAATCAAACAAATGAAGTCATATCTGATAACCAAAGCCTATGTAATAAGACATTATTATATCTTCTTCTATCAGACCAAGCCCAAACAAAACTTAAACAAGACTCTAATGATGCTTATCAATTAAATTTAATACTTCAAAATATCATTAATGAAATCAATAAATTAGAAACAAAAAAAAGTCTAATCTCACAAGAAAAAACCAGAAAAGAACAAGAGATTAATCATACCTTAAACATTACTCATACTGAAAGAAATAAACTTAACAATTTTAGCAAAACAATAAAAAAATTAGATACCGACATCAGTAAATTTGAAAAACAAAGAAAAAAATACTTGGAAAAATCTAAAGAACTTGAAAGAGATGCCCTTGCATTACAAGATCTTATAGATTTCTTAAAACAACAAGCCAAGAGATACAAGGAATCTTTTGACTTTACAGGCGAATATCAATGGCCTTTAGATGGAAAGATTTTAAGACACTTTGGACCGCACAGACACGAAAAATATGACATCTTAACTATTTCTAATGGCGTCGATATTGAAGCCCCCTTAGATAAAGATATACAAGCATTTGCTGACGGAGAAGTTGTGTTTTCTGATTGGTTTACAGGTGCAGGTAAAATGATTATTATTGATCATAAAAACGGCTTTCACACTGTATATTCGTACAACAATACGTTATTAGTATCCAAAGGTGATACTATCAAAAAAGGCCAAACAATAGCGAAAGCAGGGAAAACAGGCTCTGTTACAGAACCTTGTCTTCACTTTGAAATCAGAAGAAGCGGAGTTCCGGTAAACCCAATGCAATTTAAGAATTAAAAGGTATTATATGATAAAAAATTATGATAATTTAAATGGATTATCCTATAAAGAAGAAGATGTTTTTTTACATTTCACAGGTAACGTATTTGGGATTGGATGTTCAGCATTAAATAAAAACTCTATAAGTAAAATCTCTAAACTAAAAAACAGGACTGATAATAAAGGATTTATTGTTCTTTTCGCTTCAATAAAACAAACGATAGAGTTTGGATTTGACTTGCTAAAAGATAATTTTAGAATAAACTCTTTAGTTAATCAATACTCACCCGGTAATGTTACGTTTATCTTAAAATCAAATAATGATATTTTCAATAATATATCAATTAACAATGAAATAGCCCTAAGAATACCTTCAAGCAAATTTTTAAGAATTTTTATTACAAAAATCAATCAACCTATTGTTAGTACAAGTGTTAATATCTCTGGTACTCCTTTAATTAATGATATAGATATTATTAAACAAAAATTTAACAGCTGGTTTGATTATTCTATCCTATCTATCAATGAAAAAAAATTTGATGACTCACCCTCAACAATTATTAGATTTATCAAACCTACTATTCAGCAAGATTATGTTTTAGAATGCTTAAGGGAAGGCAGTATATTAAAAGAAGAGATAGATAACTCGTGGCAACAGCCTGTAATCCAATTTGTGTGTGTTGGTAATATATGCAGAAGTCCACTTGCAGAACTTTATACTAAAAAGAGATTTGAAGAAGAAAATCTTATTTTCAAGGTAGAATCAAGCGGATTAATTGACAACCCTACCTTGATTTCAAAACATAGTCAAACTATACTAAGACAAAATGACATTAATGCTGAACATAAATACTCAAGACAAATTTCACAAAAAATAATACAAAGAAGTACATACATTTTATGTATGACAAGAAATATAAAAGACACCTTGCTTAATCAATTTGATAATATTGAAAACAAGGTATTTACTTATGCTGAATTTACAAATAACTCAATTGACATTACAGATCCATACGGATTAGATTTCTCTGCTTATCAAAAAAGTTGGGATTTAATTAAAAAATATACTGAAGATTTAATTAAAATCTTAAAAGGAAAAATATGACAATTCATAAAAATACTGAGTTTACAATCTTTTGGTTGGCGGGTGAAAAATCAGGTGATACCCATGCCTCAGAAGTTATGAAAAAACTAAATAACTCATCAACTACATTCAATCATATCGGCATAGGCGGACCATTGATGGTTAAACAAGGGTTAAAAACAATTTTCCCTTTTGAAAAGTTTAATGTAATGGGATTTGTTGAAATCTTAAAGCATTTATCTTTTTTTTCATCAGTAGAAAAAAGAATTAAAAACATACTTAATGGATTAGATACTCAATTTCCTCAAAAGCCTGACTTAGTTATCCTTGTAGATTATCCGGGCTTAAATCTTAGAATCGCTAAGCTTGCTTATAATACAAATATCAAGGTATTGTATTATATTTGTCCACAATTTTGGGCTTGGAAACATCATAGAGTTAATATTTTAGCAAGTTATTGTGACTTAGTTTTAGTTATCTTACCATTTGAAAAGGATTTACTTGAAATTCACAGAATTAATACAGAATATGTCGGACATCCCGTTATGGAAGAAATCAAATTTAAATTAACCAAAGAAGAATTTGCCCAACATCATCAATTAGATACACAAAAGAAATGGATAAGTTTTTTCCCGGGTTCACGTGAAAATGAAATAATAAAACTATTACCTGTCTATATTAAAACAATTATAAAACTGTCAATGAAATATCCGGATTATCAGTTCTTGATTTCTAAAGCTGATTCTGTTTCTAATAAAGTTTTTATGCAATATTTAAAAACAGATAATAACACTAATAAAACATTAGATGATATCAAATTAATCAATGGAGATAGTTATGAACAAATGAAATATTCTGACTTTATGATTGTGAAATCAGGTACTACAACAATAGAAGCATCAATAATAGGTACTCCCTTTGCCATTGCGTATATTGCAAATCAAATATCATATTGGATAGCAAAAAAAATTATCAAAATAAAATTTATTGGATTACCTAATATCATACTAAATGAAGAAAAACAACTATCTGAGCCTGTTATCCCTGAATTAATTCAAGAAAATGTAAACCCTGATATGCTCATTTCTACTATTGAATATTATATGAATAATAAAAATGCTTACGAAAATTTTAAAACTGAAATCAATAAGATTAGTCTCATATTAGGTAAAGAATCAGCTTCACACAATGCCAAAGAAGCCATCCTTAATCTCCTATAAAACATTAAGAAGTATCAAATGTCACATAAAAAAAATAAGATTTCAAAACTAATAAAAAAACTTTCACCTCTAATTCTTTTATTAGAAAAATATTTAGCTGCCTTTGTTTTAAACCTCCTATACATAAGCTTAAAGTATGAAATTATCGGGCTTGAAAAACCATACCCTAAAGGTATTTATATATTTTGGCATAGGAATTTATTACCTCTACTCATTAACAGAAAAAATGAAAATGTTGCAATAATTATCTCCTCCTCTAAAGATGGTGATTTTATTGCCGGACCGGCAAAACTATATGGATATATACCGGTTAGAGGTTCATCTTCAAAACAAGGAGTATCAGCCTTAAAAGAGATGTTAAAGTTATCAAAGAACCACTCAATAGGATTAACTCCTGACGGCCCTAAAGGACCGGCTCAAAAGATAAAAAACGGAGCATTTCAGCTTGCATATCTGAGTAAATGTCCAATTTATGCAGTAAATGTCAAGGTATCTAAGGCATGGATATTTAATTCTTGGGATAGATTTATCCTACCTAAACCATTTTCAAAAGTAATTGTTAACTATAGCAAACCTTACTTTATTGAAAATAAAGAACAATTTGACTATTATAGAGATATGATTGAGTCATTTTTAAACAATTAAGACATAGCAACAATGGATTTATCTCTTATATTTGTAATTTTAATTCTTGGTGGATGGTTTTTTAGTAAACTATTCTTAAAACTAAAATTACCTTCAATTGTCGGAATGCTTTTCTGCGGACTATTGATAAGTTATTTTCTAAAAAATTATTTATCTCAAAGCTACACATATTTAAAGAGTTATTATCAATACCTTATTCAATAATCAGTGGCGTAATCATAGGTTATTTGACAGGTCTGTTCTTAGTGTATGTTTTTAAAAACTTGAAAATCAGAGCTACTGAAAAAACTATACTATTAATTACTATTAGTACTTTGATTGTATATATAGGCAATCAGATTCAATCAGCAACTCTCCTTGGAGCGATGACAATATCTTATGTTTTATTTGAAAAAAGTAACACCTTTGCCAAAGAAATTTCTAATAAGTTAGCAAAAATTTGGATACCGGCTGAAATATTTTTATTTGTTCTTGTTGGGTCATCAGTTGATATTAATATTATCGCAAAAATTGGATTTAAAGGATTATTGATTTTAATTATTGGTTTAATATTTAGATCATTGGGAGTTTTACTTGCTACAAAATCATCTCAGTTAAACTACAAAGAAAGATTATTTTGTGTTATATCATTTATTCCTAAAGCGACAGTTCAAGCTGCTCTTGGAATGATTCCATTACAACTTGGTATTATTCATGGAGAAGAGATTCTTGCATTTGCAGTAATTGCTATACTTTTTACAGCTCCATTAGGGTTAATCCTAATGAATACCCTTAGCAAAAAATTATTGAATAATTAAGTATTAAGCCGGACTTGACTTGCACTTAAGTTTGTTGTGCGAGCATCTTGCTTGCACTTGTTTTTCCTACACGCCGGAAGCTTATAGCACATATTATCCTCAAGTCCAAAAACAGCATCGTAGATGCGACCCTTTAATAGCCC
>JALNXV010000242.1 GCA_023230175.1 Candidatus Cloacimonadota bacterium | reverse complement strand
AAATAAACACATTATTTTTAAGTTTTAAAAATTTGGAAATTCCGTGTCTTTTCAGTGTATCTAATATAACATAAAAACTTGATGTTGACAAATCTTAGAATGTCATATAAACAAAGGATTTTCTTATTTTTTACTAAATATTCTATTAAAAAGTTCTTTAACCTTTTTAAACAAATTAATCCAGAATTTATTGCTACTACCAATTGAAGAAACTTTTTCCTCTACTTGGTCATTATTATTCGGTTCTTCTACAGGTGGATTTGTGTTTTCAGATTCAAATTTTTTATTATTAAATATATAATCATATGGATCAATTTCAATATTATCTTTTATAATTTCAAAATGTAAATGACCCGCAGTTATATTTCCGGTCATTCCCATATAACCTATTACTTGTCCTTCGTTAACACCATCTCCAACATTTAAAGGTACACTATTTTGTTTTAAATGTGCATATCTTGTTTTATAACCATTTTTATGGTTAATAACAATTTGATTACCATAGGAACCACCATCTACGTAACCAGGAATATCATTTACTACTAATTCCACTTTTCCGTTTGAGACAGCTAATATATGATCAAATCCACTAACACCATCAATATCAGCCACAATATCAATTCCAATATGATAATCAGTTACTTGCTTACCGTTAATCCAATACGTTCTATTGCCAAATGTAGATATAAGCTTAGGAGAATAATTTTGTAATACTTTCATACATACCTCCAAAATTTTAAAACTACTATCTATCATATTGGATATATATGAATTGGTGTGTACTATTAAATAATCTCACAAAAAAAATCCATAGGATTTTTTATTTAAATTATAATTTATAAGTATTGTATTCTATTTTTAGCCATTTACTAAGACTAGCAATTTTGCTCATATTAACAGCTTCAAAAGAAAGTAGTTCATAAAATGATTTATAAACATCTGATTCTTCTTTATAATCAATAATTATATTTATTTGCGTTTTTAATCTTTCGGATAAATCTTTATTATCGCTTAAAACCATTGAATTATATTTATCAAATTCTTTCAAACAAATTTCATTTTTATTTAACTTTAATATTTCATACTTATTGGCATATTCCTTGTTTTTAAAACTCATTATCTTGATATTATCATATGTTTTATTTTTTATATCATTAGACAATAAATAACATTTTTTTATATCCAAAATTAATGAATTATAGGTATTTTTTTGTTTTTCATCTTTAATATTAAGTTCTTTTAATTCTTGCCAATCATCACTATCAACAGTAATTTCTTTCATATTAGTTTCAATTATGTTTATATTATTATCTAGTGCACCATACATTTCTTTATATGTTTCACCTAACAAAATTTTATCTGGTTCAAAAACATTATACAAAGATATAGTCAGAGTAATAATTGAGATAATAGCTATTATTAAATAATCTTTCTTTTCCATACAATCACCTATTTTAATTATAGCATAATTGCTTTAAAAATTCTATAAAAAGAAGTTAAATTATATAATTGAAAAAAGATCCTTTTTATAATCATTTTGTCTATTATTTTAATGGTATCAATTAAAAAACCAACTATTTATATAGTTGGTTTTTAGTTTAATTATATATTAATTATCAAATTTAATACTTATATCTCCTACGCCACCACTTACTTTAATTTTATTATTTCCTTTTCCGTAAACTTGATTATCTGATTGTCTTTCATTGTTGATTTTAATACTTCCAAGACCCTTTTCAGTAATTATAGAATATAAGGATTCATCACCTTTTAATAATAACTTAATTTGTCCAACACCACATTCTATTTTACTACTTCCAGTGATTTTGGCTTCTACATCAATTGATCCAACACCAGCATCTAAATATAAATCGTTTAATACTGATGAAAAAATCTCAGTTGCTCCAACTTCTCCGTCAATATCAACATTATTAAATCTTGAATCTGATATTCTTAGTAGACCCGCTCCTTGATTGATATCAAAGTTATCTACTAAAACATTTTCAATCTCAATTTTACCTGCTCCTGATTCTATTTGTAAATCATCTAACTCTGTTTCCTTAGGAATATAAATAGTTATTTTTGAACTATTATTATTAATAAACCATTTTTTATTATCCTTAATTTTTAAAGTTCCGTTATTTAGTTTTGATGAAAAACTACTTCTTACATCATTTGCAACTACTTTAAATTCATCACCAGACTTTATTACAATATGTGATGATGCAATATTTATGTCAATTGATTCAACATTTTTATATACTTCTGAAAAATCTTTTCCGGCAGTACTTTCAAAACCAATATCAGTTACAAATGATAATCCAAATAAGGTTGCTCTAACAATAGAAAAAATTATTGTTATTGCTAAAACTATAGCAAATACTTTTATTGTTTTTTGAAATCCATTCATCTAATCTCTAACCCTCCAAACAAACAAAATGATTCTATATAAATTGTTTTTTTATTTTCTATTTTATTTGAAACTTTATTAGAAACTCCACCAAAGATAGGTGTAGATTTAATTTTTACATTTGTATCACTAGGTACTATAATTTCAGCACCACCAAAAATTATACTAGTTTTTATAACAGCTTCCTTATTTATTTTGGCTTTTCGTAAATCTAACACAACATTACCAAATATAGAGTCTATATTTGCACCCTTAAAATCTTCCTCATTTATATTCACTTTTTGTTCAGCAAAAGTTGCGACAATTGATTCAAGTTCATCTGCGTTTCTTGCTCTTACTTTTGAAGTTATATTATTCTTTGTTACATTATTGAATATCATTGAAAGACCAATTAATATAAATATACATGGTATAAATAATGCCCAAATTGTATCAAAATCCAAAATTCCTCTTGTTGCCAACAATAATATAATACCAATAACAAGTCCTATAAGATTGCCAAATTTACTATCTTCATTACTAAATAATCCAATAAGGTTTGGAATAATAACTAATAATGTCCACCAACCATTAAAAAATATATTGATATCTGTTAGATCTAGAGCATTTGTCCCTATAATAGTTCCTACAATTATAAAAGCAAATCCCCATAAAATTTTACCTATTTTATTCATTTTCTTCCTTCTTTCTTTAAATATTACTAATTTCAAATATATTACCTTCACATTTATAAACATTTTTTACTATATATTCAATTTAATTATACAATTATTGTTTAAAAATGTAAATATCAATATCAAAAGTAAAAGTTCAAATTTTTAATCCTAATATTTTATATATAAGTTACTAAAACAGTATTAATTCATATACTATAATGACATATAGGCAAATTAAAGAAAGGTGGTCTTACTATGACTTATAAAGTAGTACCAGGTGATACTATGTGGAATATAGCTGTAAAGAACGGGATTGGACTAAATGAACTATTATCAGCCAATCCTCAAATTACAAATTCATCACTTATTTTACCAGGTCAAACAATCAATATTCCAAGTACTAATGCATCAATTTATACCGTTATGTCTGGAGATAATATGTGGAATATAGCTACTAAGCATAAAATCGGATTAAATGATTTGATGCAATCAAACCCTCAAATTACAAATCCAAATCTTATTTTACCAGGTCAAACCATTAATATTCCTAGTACGCCTACTACTCCAACATCTAATAATTTAAGAGCATTAGAAACTGAAGTAGTTCGTTTAGTTAATGCTGAAAGATCAAAAGCAGGTCAACCAGCACTTACTGAAAATACAGAATTAAGTAATGTGGCTAGAACTAAATCAGAAGATTTTGTAAATAATAACTATTTTAGCCATAATTCCCCTACTTATGGATCTCCATTTGAGATGCTTGAATCATTTGGAATTTCATTTACTGCGGCTGCTGAAAACATCGCAAGTGGACAAAGAACAGCTTCTGAGGTTATGAATTCCTGGATGAATTCTTCCGGACATAGAGCAAACATCTTAAGTCCAACATACAATCAAATTGGTGTGGGTATCGCAAGGGATAATAATGGTAGTTTATATTGGACACAAATGTTTATAAAAGGTTAATAGTGAAAATTATTAACTTTTTTGTATTTTAAAACCCAAACTCATCAAAGTCTGGGTTTTATATTTAACTCGACATCTTGTATGTGTCCTTCTTCAAAAAAATATTTTCTTAATATTTCGCCACATTCATCAGCTTTTATTATCTCTAAAGTTTTTTGCATTTTTTTATCTTCACCTGGTGTTTTATCACTAATTCGTTGCATATGTGTGACGAATTGTTCACGAAGTGATTCTAAATATTTATCATCGTTTTTTGATTCTTCAAAAGGATTTTTAATGAATTCTAGATTATTTTCTTTTAACCAATCAATAAGAGCTTTTGATGGTCTTTTCTTAGCATCATACCATACTATTTTCAAATTATTCTTTTTAGGTTGAGAACCAAGATATCTTTCCCAATAAGTTTTTGAAGAAATTGAATCTTTTGCTAATTCTGTTTTAGAAGGATCTATCATAGTTTGATTTTTTTCTATATCAAAAAGAGAACCGTTTTTTGCATTTACTTTCGCATTTTCTGGTAAAAAAATTATGCCTGCCTCTAAAGGAATACCCTCACCACTTTGGTTTATAACCACAATGTCATTCATCCCACTGTTCCCTGGTCTATAGCCCCAATTTTCTTTGAAATAACATTCACTAGTGACCATTGCAAGTGGATAAACAATAAATATTTGATTCCCATATTCACCACCATAAGAACCATCTGCTACTTCCTCACCTACTGAAAAATGGACTCCTAACTGATCAAGATAAACAAAATCTCTAGTTTCTTTTAATCTATCAAGTTTTTTTAGTCTTGACTCTATCATTTCATTTGCACATTGTTCATCATAAGCAGTTGTCGGTTCTATATCTTCAATTAACATTGGTATCCCAAAAATTGTAACATAAAATAGATAAGGATCCCTGTCAAGTAATCCATCTTTTATTAATTTTTGTGCTCTAGAAATAAGATTTTTTTCATTAAGTATTTTTTCAAATGAGTTAACAAATATACCAGAATATCCCGTATGCACTACATCACTAAAAAGTGGTTCTCCCGAATCATTTACAAGATTACGCACCCCATGTCTAGTTATATGATTAACTATTCCAAGTGGGAATTCTTTTAACTTACTAATATATTCTTCCAGTGAATAACGCTTAAGATTATCAATTTTAAAAGTTTCATTCATTTTATCGATATCAAGGATAGGTGGTATAAATGAAAGTTCTTTAATTTTGTTTTGATTCAAATTTATCCCGTTTCCATAATCCCAATCAGAGTCAGAATCATATGGCTTTTTTTGAACAGCATATTTTTTAATAAAACTTTTAAAAATTTTTACATTTTTTATCATTTGAACCCCTCCATAAATAGTAATCTATAAATATTATAACACAATTATGTATGCCTAATTTTAATTGTTAATATTTAGCAATTCTATAATAATAAAAAAAACCTTCTATTACAAAGGTTTGTTATCATTATGGTGGAGCTGAGGAGAATCGAACTCCTGTCCGAAAATACTTCGTTATAAGCTTCTACAAGTTTAGTTAGTTAATTAGATTCCTAGAAAAAGTTGATAACTAACAATCCCTTCCCTAGTAAGCTTATTAATTTCATTATTACTATAAGCGTCATAATAATATATCCTATATAATCGAGCCTCTTAAATCCCCTATAG
>JALNXV010000241.1 GCA_023230175.1 Candidatus Cloacimonadota bacterium | reverse complement strand
TCAAAGATACAGTAAAAACTCTATTATTAACTACAAAAGTGCAGTTAAAAGTTTTCTACAGATTGCAGAAAAAAAAATTAACAGTCCAAATGAGCTTGGTGTTACTGAAATAGAAAAGTATGTTTTTTGGAAAATAAATAAGCACGCTGTAAGTCATTCTTATCAAAGGATGATAGTGGCATCAATAGATAAGTTTTACCGATTGGTGGTTGGTGTGGAATTAAACTTGAAACATTTGTATCCTTCACGCAAAACTCACACGTTGCCGAAGTATTTAAGTTTGAATGAAGTAAAGAAAATGATTGACTTAACGACAAATCAAAAACACAAATGTATTATCAAACTATTGTATGGTTGTGGATTGCGTTTGAGCGAGTTGTTAAATTTAAAAATTACAGATATAGACTCCGATAATATGGTTGTTCATATTAGAAATTCAAAGGGGAACAAAGACAGGGTGGTTATGCTCTCTAATAAATTATTACAAGATTTGAGGGAATACTTTTTAGTATATAAGCCCAAAGAGTATCTGATAGAGGGACAGTGGGGTGGAATATATTCCGAAAAAAGTGTGCAAAATGTGGTAAAAGATGCGGCTGTGAGAGCCGGGATCAAAAAACAGGTAACTCCGCATATACTGCGTCATAGTTTTGCTACTCATTTGCTTGAGAATGGTACTGATATTAGATATATTCAGCAATTATTAGGGCATTCATCAATCAAAACGACCGAAATTTACACGCATATAACCGATATTTCCAAATCAAAAATTAAAAGTCCATTGGATTTTTTATAAGGGGCTATTTTGATTTCGGATTTCGGAGGGCGGATTTCGGATTTAAAACTTGATTATCAGGGTGTTATGTTCTGCAATCTCTTATTTAGTATTTCTCACTTCATACCTTTTATTATTGTAAATTTGGGCTAAAGCCCTTGTGTTTTGGGGGTTAATCCAAATCCACGCCCTAAAGAGACGTGGCAATTGATGTATCTGAATTACAGGGTGTTATGATTTAACGGATTGGCGGTATGTTTTTGTTGCCGATTTCGAAGCACTGACCTGTCAAGTTACACGAAAGTTTATTAGATGCAGAAACACTGAAATCCGCACTATCTCGGCAATAAAATATACCGCCTGTTAACTAACGTTTTTTATTCTTTTTTCAATATATTTTGAATTTAATATTCTTAAGGTTCCCATATAATCCAACTTAAATTCAAGCAAATCTCCCACTTTATAGTTGTTAGTATTTTCAGATAAATCTATAACAAACATATCAGAACTTCCGCCTACGATGGAACATTTTTTATCATTTGGCATGATATGCTTTTTATCAACATCCAATAAACCAACGTCAATAATTGCCCTATAACTTGTTTTTCCTGATAACTTGTTATCAAAAGTAGGTGAATGTCCTTCCATATTGGTTCCCAATTCTCCATCAGGCAACTGTGGCTTTTTAATTAATTCTATAATTTCAGCGTAAAGTATGAAAACATCTGTTTCCATTTTCTTTAAACGGGTATTATTATATACATCTGTTCCTAAAAAAAGAGATTCTCCAACTCTGAAATGATTTATTCCCCTGGGTAATAAATTTTGAAAAATTAACGGTATAGTAACAGAAGAACCACCTGATACATACTTTATTGCCTTGTTAAACTTTGCTTCAATCAATTGCTCATACAAGCTTAATTGAATTAATTTATCATGGTTTGGAAGAACACCATACAAACAACTTAAATTTGTTCCAATTCCAACCACTTCAATGTTTTTTAAATTAAACACACTAAAATAAAAATCTATCAGGTCATCTCGCATTATGCCTTCCCTGAGCTCTCCCAATTCAATCATTATTATAATTTTGTGAACCTTCTGCTGCTTTTGCGCTTCATCTGAAAGCAATTTAATTGTTTCAAATTCTGTATTCATGCTAATATCAGCGTATTGAACTATATTTTTAACAGCTCGTTTTGCTGGTGGTTTTATGTAGATTGTTTCTACATTAGGATTAATTTGTTTTACAATTTTTAGATTTGTTACCCTTGAGTCACAAATTTGAGAAATGTCAAATTTAAGAAGTTCTTGCAAATATTCCTTATTTCCACAAAGCAATTTAGAAACTACCGCCCACTGTATTTTTTTTTCTTTGAATAGTTTGTTAAGGTATTCAAAATTAGATTTTAATTTTTCAATATTTAGTGTTATAAAAGCCATTTTTTTATTTTTTTATGTATCTCATTTCAAGATATTTACTTGTAAATCCGATTTTTTCGTATAGAAACCTTGCAGGATTATCGGGTTCAACATGCAGAGCAATATTCCCATCTGCAATTTCAATTGCTTTAAGCATCATCTTTTTCCCAATTCCCTTACCCCTTAATTCATTATGTGTGGCAATATAAACAAGAATGTTTTCGGGAATATAGCCTTTCATTCCTGTTTGATTAACCACTACAACACAAGACATTTTCTCGCCTTCAAAAGCTTGTAATATAAAACCGCCAAAAGAGATTGTTTCTTTTAAAGCATAATTTACAGCTTTTTCAATATCCATTTTTAAATCACCAAAATTCTCCAAATGTTGAAAGAGAAACTCTACAATCTCCATTTTTTCTTTATGGTTTGGTCTGTTGGATTCATTAAATAATTTAATTTCATTCATGATTTTTATTTCTTTTAATTTGTTTCTATGTTAGTTATTAAAATGTTAGTTAACGGCCGGCGGTATAAAATCGTTGGGGATTTCGGAGTCACTCCATTATCAAGGTACAGCGAACTTTGATGAGAGAACAGAAGCTCAAATAACCACCTCGCCCCCAATGTTTTATGACCGCTTGTTAGCAACAGGAATTTATATCTTCTCAAACAATCCATAAATGATTGGGTTTCCTTTTCTTAACTTAATGTTAAAGTCATTAATGATAAAGTTTTTTCTACCCTTATTCCAAATATATATTTTCAAAACAATATTATCGTGCTTCAAATAAATATCAGATAATTTAATGGAGTGATGAACAATAATCCAATAAGAATTATCACCTTGAGATAAAATAAATTCGTTGAATTCAGTTCCACTCCAATAAATACTTTTTCCATTTAATTCTAATGAGCCTACCAGTATTACTTCGTCTATATTATCTTTCGATTTTACTTTTACGGATATATCTATAAAATTATTTTTATTTCGCATAATATCTTTAAGTGCACATGAATACGCTGGTCCCCATTCAATATCATTATTCATGAAGTAAACATTATCATCTTTTATTGAATCATTTATTGAAATTATTCTTGAAGAGTCAATTGAACTCCAGCTTTTCGAATTAATAGAATCAAAACTTAGACTATCAATTGTATTTTTTGTTTCATTAAATTGCTTTGAAAACAAATAAGTTGTACCTCCAAAATAATTATTTTGAATTTCAATTTTCGGGAAATAATCCTGAATCAAAGGGACTATGTTAGGTGAAACTGAAGACAAGCACCCAAAATATAATTTATCATAAGAACCTATTCCCGTTTCAAGAAAGTTCTTAAATTCTTTTATATTCTCAAAGGTGTTGGAATAATTAACAAAGTCCGTATCAATATCTAAATTGGAAGTATAATAGTCCGTTATTCTTTTATGGGAATCTATTATATAAACAGTATGACTATTATCTTTCTTGATGTTCTCGTAGTCTGTCAGAATTTGTTTATAAACAGATTTGTAAAAAATATCATAATGTTTTCTGCTATAAATCAGAGTTAGAATATTAGTTAGAAGAATTACCAAAACCAATATAAAATTGATTTTAGTGTTTTGTTTTTTTATAAATCCAAATAGTATAAAAAATAACAAAGGAAAACTAAATATCAAAACAGAATATTGAAGAACGGCATTAACATATCTCGAATAGAGAAATCCGATTAAAAATGGTATAATAAACCATGCAAACGATAATGTTATCAGCTTTAAGTTAAAGGTATCTTTTTTAAAATGAAACAATCCAAACAAAATTATCCCAAGAGTTAAGGCAATTACAAATATTGAATAATTAAAAATGTAATAAATAAACTCAACAAGAAAATCATTGTGAGGCTTACCTAACCAACCTTCAACACCTCCTATATTTAATTGATAATAGAAAATTTTTAAATGAGGAATATAGAGAATGAAAATCATTACACCTGATAATATATATTTAATTCGAAATTTCTTTGGAATGAAGAAAATACCACTAATACCTACTATCGCAGCAAACAATAAACTAAAATGATGATTATACGCACACAACGAAGTTGAGATTATAAATAGAAAACTATTTTTAATAAAGCTTTTGTCAGAATGCATTATAAGATTACTCCAATAATAAATCATCAATAATGAAAAGAACATTCCACTTATGTACGGTCTGGCTATTTGGCTATACATTACAGTAAATTGAATACTGGCAATATAAGATGCCGAAATTAGCCCAACAGTTTCATTAAACCACTTTTTCCCAATAAGATAAATTAAATAAACCGATAATATTCCCATAATAGTGAATGGAAGTTTTACTACCCATTCTTGAGTACCAAATAATTTTGTCCAATAATAAAGAAACACCTGAATACCAGCAGGATGACCGTCTATTTTAACACCTTTATTTATTAATTCCGAAAAGTTATCAAATTTTAATCGAAACAATGCACTAAACTCGTCATGAGTGAATGGAATTTCAAAGTAATTGATAAAACGTAGGATTATTGCAACTACAATTATCAATATCAATATTGTTTCGCTATTTATTTTTTGTTTAAACATAGTCTTATTTTCAATTTCGTTTGGGTCTGTCTTATTTTTGTTGCTAACGTTTTATTTACGCAATTTCGTAAATACATACAAATTTATAACATGCGTATATGAAGTTAGCTTTAATAATTATATATCTGATAATAATATATTTATGTAATAAACTATTAAAAAAATTTTTATTTACGAATATTATGGGACTTCTATTTTTACATTTTTCACGCCGTCCCGCTGAGTTTTGCGAAGTCCGTTTAACAAAATCCCAAAGGAAACGACGCTGCAAAGTTACATATTATTTTCTCATTTTCAATAGTTTAGCAATATTTTTATAAAAAAAATTTAGGGGGTGGTAATTTATTGATGTTCAATGTGTTATATAAAATCAATTCATTCCCAATCTTTGAATTTGCTCATAGCGCAACATATTCTAAACCAGACTCGTCAGGATGTTTCTGGCGGCATTTCGTACAAAACCGACTGCGTGACTGACCATTCCGTGCATACTTTGCTCGCAATAGCCGAACACGTGCTCCACCCGGGCTCGCGGTGAGGCGTTTTTCCTGTTGAGCGTTGCCTGTCGTTTGCTGAGCTCCCTGCCCTTGACTTTGCGTTTGATTACACGATACTTCATCCCGAATCGGCGCATTAGGTTCTTTACCTTCTTGCCGATGTAAGCACTGTCGGCATACAGTTCCTGTCCGTAATCATCGCTGTCAATCAGCAACTTCGTCGGAACCGAGTCGTGCTGTTCTGCGCTCGTCGTCACCGATTTCTTTATCAGCTTGCTTTTTGCATCAATTTTCGTGTGGGTTTTGTAGCCGTATAATTTCTGCCCGCCCTTCTTTGTCCAGCGGGCATCGGTGTCCTTGTGTCTCTTTTTGTTGGACTTTTTCTTCTTATCCTCTTCATTATCAATTTCTTCCTCATTCCAAAGCTCATCGCCGCGCCCCT
>JALNXV010000023.1 GCA_023230175.1 Candidatus Cloacimonadota bacterium | reverse complement strand
CTTCTACCCTTAATTACACAGTCGCTAACTTGCCCATTAACCACGTCATTACCAACACTATAAATCCCACCATCGAAACTTACGGTTTTAGTTGGTCTATTGCTAGGGAGACTATTTAATTTTTCATTCGTGTAATTTCTTGCCAGTTTTAAGCTGACCGCATCCATTAAATCACCACCCAATTCGTACCGTCTGTTACCTCTACCACGCCAGTGTCAACGGCAAAATAAAAACAATACGGTATTAAAGCATGAGCATCAGTTGCCGCAGGTTTATCCGCAGATTTACCCCGTATTGTATCACCGCCAGATACCTCAAAAGTCACCCCGCCTATTTCAACCTTACTTCCCGATAGCTGAACAGTATTATTATTACAACTTAATGCTTCTGCATAACCATTCACTGTAATTGATCCACTCGTATATGCACTTATCCTTGCTCTAATATATTTAACCCCACCACAAGGTATTTTATAAAATCCTGCACTTGTAACTGATGGAGAAATTAATCCACCATTTATATCTTGAGCATCTATAGAATTAAAAATTACATTATCTAAACTAGCTTCGAAAGTTATTATACCTACAAACGTACCACTAACTTGACAAATAGCAGTGCCCATTCCCGAAACATCCAACGAAATGCCATTACCTATTGCTACTGCTCCATTTTGCATAGTTATTACATTTGTTTCATTAGCTGTATTTTTAACATAAATTTTCTTACTACCTTGTAATAATTCACTGAGATAAAAATCTCCTTCTGCCATATATTAAAACCTCCTATTTTTATTTTTACAAAATCTGATTTTCTAAAAATTGTTTTGCACCAATTTTATTATTTCCAAGGACAATTTTATCCAAAGGAATATCTATAATAGTTAAACCACACATTGCATTAAATAAATCACCAATAGAATTATTTGCTTCATTGAAAAGAATATTTTCATTAATTATATAATTTTCATTTAATACTTGATTTTCATTGCATCCTTCCCACTGAGTAAAATATCCATTACACAATAAATATCCATTGTCTGCAAATGATAATTGATTAATTGATTCCATACCCCAAATTGTATTTCCAAATAGAACTTGAATTAAATCTCTTGCATCTGCTGATTCATCAAATTCTATTAATTCATCAATTTCATATGTATCCAAAATTTCTGTTGCTTCATCCCAATTTTCTATTTGTATCAATATATTTTTAGTCATTGATACTGTATCTTGACTAATTCTAAAAATAGTTGGCAAATTATCACCACCTTTAAAAACACTAAAAAATTATCTTCGTTTTTCTTCCATTTACTCATTTAAGACTTTTATCATGATTTAAATTGCAATATAACTGATACCTTCACCATTCACAGACGCATCAATATAAATAAGATTAGTATTAGAAATTTCGAGAGTTATTTGACCATTTGCAACCAATTCAATTCCATATACTGTTGAAGATACATTAGAACCACCAATATATATATAACCTGTATTAGTCCTATTTGCAGTTATAACTATTTTACGGCAAGTATAACTAGGTAATTGTACTCTTGTACCTGCTGTGGTTACAGCAGAATTTGCTCCTTTTATTGCAGAACTTCCAACGGGTTTCATAGAAATATTCCCGGCAGAATCTATGTTAGGAGCATATAAGTTTGTACCATCATTGCCTAATATTTGCATTCCACTTGTTTTTTTACCACTGGCAATAGTTCCTGTTGTATTACTAACATTTGCCCAATATTCACGTAATGTTAAAATATTTATATTGCTCAAACAAAATCATCTCCTTAAAATTACTTAAATTAAAAATAAGCACAAAAAAGACGTTTCATCCAAAAAACGCCTCAATTTATCTCTTATTTCCTTTGTTTTACTCTCTAATACTCTGTTTTTCAAAGCAAAAATTCAGTATATACCAAATACACATTTGGTTTAAAATATTATATTTCAAATTTAATATGAATTATTACACTGTTACTATATCTATAGTCCCCAACCCTGAATTAAATACAAATTTAATATTACCAAATACAATACCAGAACCATTAACCATAGTTAGATCACCACTTTTAGTATCTGCCACATCTTTTCTCAATCCTTTTAATTCAATATCTTCTAATCTAGCATCTAAAGTTGCATATGTAGTATTTCTTTGTGCAGAACGTCTAGCATCAATTACTTCTGAATCTTGAGGCATACCAGTAATTAAATTTTCTACTCTTTTTTTTTGGTTATGCATTTCCTGATCTACAATATCAAAATTAGTATTAATAGGTATATTCCAATTTAAATCCCCTTGACTTGGTTTTGTCATATTATAATAAGTAGTTTGATTAGCCATATATTCACCTCACATTCTAATATCCATATCCTCTAATTATCATACCTTTACCATAATAATTAACTTCAATATTTTCATTTTCTAAATCAGGATGGAAATAAACTGCTCCTGAAATATAGTCAACATAAAATTGATCAGATGAAATTATATTATTTGAATATATTTCATTCATATTATTTATTTTTACATGATTAAAATCATCTGGAATTTCAATAAGAGTTATAATTCCATTAGTTATAACTTTATTTTCATTTATTTCAATATAAGGGTCTTCTTCTGTTCCTTTACGATATGAATATTCAATAATTCTATTATATGGATTCAAAAAATCACCTCACAAAAATAATCCCCTATAAGAAGGGGATTATAAATATTTGTATTTCTTATATTTAATATTTAAAAATATCTTAAAATTAATTTAATACAATTTTTCTTCTCCATCCTATTACAATACCCACCCCTATTAAACTAATTAATAACCCCTTCCAATACTCAATGCTAAAAATAATAGGTGTTAAAATCATCCTAACCACAAATTTTAATACTTCATTATTTGCGATTATATTAGCAATAGGAGGGGAATAATGATAATAATTCTTTACAAACCATCTACCTACATTAAATTGCATCAATATATTGTCTCTAAATTTACGTAAAACTTGAACGTGTGGTTCTAATAAACTACCATAAGCGGCTGTTGCTATAAAACATTGGTCATTATTTCCTAACTCAATATTAATAATATATTTTTCAACCTTAGTGCCATCTTTTGATCTAATTGTTATTTCAACAGACCCAGGAATTATTGATATAGGAGGAATTACTACTGTTGCTTGATTATTACCTGTATCAACAGAAATTGTTGGACTAATTGTTGTTCCTTCCGGTAATGTAAAAGTATAAGTGTGTACATTTGGAATAATTTCTACTGTATCAATTCCTCCTGAACTTTCAACTGAAATTGATTTTGCTATTGTATCAATAGGAACTTCGGAGATAGTAGTAAAATGATAAAGTATATTTTCAGTATTCCCCATAGTACCTAAATTTTTAATTGAATTTGAAGGAATTGATAAAATATAACTTGAGTCATATTTTAAATCTATTATTGGTTTGATTATTAAAGTATCACTTGATACTGTTTTTGTAATCCCTACAGGAACTCCATCAGAATTAAGTAAAGATATAGAACCAAAATTATTACCTTGTGAAATTGATTTATCGAAATGAAAAGTAAAAGTATTATTGATTGATATATCTGTTGCATTATCCGTGAGCGATGAAGTAAATAGGGTAGGAGGATTATCAATAATATTAAACGATAATTTCTTTTTTAAATTACCATAAGACACATTTATATCGTTATTCTCCCATTTTAAAAATTTAAATTCACCAAAATCTACTAATTTAATTACATCTCCATTACCACTATACTCACATTTATTAGTAATTTCTTTTCTATCTCCATTAGAATAATCACCATATACTTTAATACAAATATTATTTAAATCTCCTTTATTAACTGTAATAATATCATCTGATAATATTTGATTATTATATTCTATATCAAAACTTGTTATTAATGAAGGTAAATTGGAAACTGTTAGATTGATTAATGTTCCAAAAGTTTCATCTTGATGATTATTATCAAGTATAACTTGAAAATCAGGAATGGCCTCAATAGAAATATCATCAATTTCTACAAAAAATTTAATTTCCTTATTAATATCTTCTAAATTATAAGGAATAATCAATGGATAATATCCTGGCTCGATATGAAAATCCTTACCATTTTCTATGAAATAAGTAGCAATTTTATCAGTTTGAACATATGCTATAATTTTTCCATATAATAAATCATTTCCATTAATATCTTTTACAGAACTTATTCCATAACAAGCCCCACGATCATTATTTTCTGAAGCAAAAACAGTATTACAATTAAAGAAACAAATAAAAGATATAATTAGAAAAAATACTATTTGTTTTTTTAAATACTTCATTAAAACCACCCCTTTTTATTTCTAATTATACCTAAAATTCACACTAATAACAATCCTTAATTAATAATTTTCCCCACAAATTATTTTATATTCTTCTTGAGTTATTTTATTAAATTCAACATACTGACGTAATTGTTCTTTATTACACCAATTTTTAGAAAAATATAATTTTATACGTTCAAAATCATTCAATAAAATCATCTCTTTTCTTTATTAATTAAAAGAGGGAATTAATATTGCCAAATTCCCTCTAATTTAATTTTATTCAACACTCAATTCTAATAGTTTTAATTCTAAATTAACAAGTTGTTGACCAAGTATTTGATTTTCTTGTTGCAAACCCAAAACTGATAATTCAGAACTTATCAATTGTTTTCCTAATAAATCTTTATCGTTTTTAAGATTAGGAATAATTTGAGATTCTGGTTCAATATTATCTTCTAAAAAATTAATTACTTCTTTAGGAGAATTAAATTTAATATTTTTGGTTTTTTCTATTAATTCATTAGTATTAATTTTATTATAGATAAAACTCAAATTATACTTATTAAGTATTTCAACAATTAAATTATATTCATAATTTTTATAAGTAATTATTTGATTATTATTTTTTGCATATATACTTAGCTCATTTATTTCTCTTAATGTTATTTCATCACTTTCAACAACAAATATTCCTATGGCAAATTCAGGAATCCCATCTCCAACTCTTACATACAAATTATATCAACTCCTATTTCCAGCGGTAGTTACTGTTGAGATTGAACCATCTTGCAATCCATTTTCTTCTCCAGAATTAAGCAAATCATTATTCACAACAAAATTATCAGCACAATTAGAATCTACAATGTAAATACCATATTGCGGATAACTTCTAATTTCATATATAGAAGTATTATTAGGAATAGTACTCCAAGCTGAAACTGTAACTACTCTTGAACTGCCCACATAATCAGTAATTAATCTACTTTGTCCAGCCCCTTGCCCCCCCGTAATATAAATATATTTATAATTATAATAATCATTTGTGGAAGATGCAGTAGATGGCAATGTAATAGAAGTAGATGTTCCAGCAGTAGCAGTTCCAGAATTTATTACATATAACCCTTTATATATTTTATTATTTTGAATATTGTTGTTTGAACTATAATTGCTAATTATAATATTATAATAACTCGAAGAAGCAGGTACAATTGAACCATTACCTTCAATATAATTGTTTGTTATAATTGCACTATTACAATTATCTAAATTTATTCCATTTCTCTGATTAAAACAAATATTATTGTTTATGATATTATTAATATTACAATTATTACTTGTTGATATTCCATAATAAGTATTTTGTATTACAATATTATTATCTATAACATTATTATTTACACCAAAATATAATCTAATTCCATTTATATTTTTACATATATAATTATTGCGAATTATATTATTAGCTGAATAACTTGCTAAATAAATACCAGTAGCATTATTCATTATAGTGCAATTTGAAACTATATTATTATTACTCCAATATCTCAACATAATTCCTCTTGAACCTTTAAAATTTACTATAGTACAATTATTAATAATACTATTTAACGTATATCCTAATTTAATACCTTTTAAATTTGAACGATAAAAATTAGTATTTCCATCAATTTTTAAATTATTAATTGATATGCCAATATCATAACAATCTTCAAATAATGAATTATATTTAATATTAGATATAACTCCAATATCTGTATCTGTAAAATCAGAATGTACTATTATAACAGTATTATTACCTTGTCCTTCTAAGGTAGTATAAGACGTTAAATAAATAGCATTACTAACCCAATAACTTCCTTCTAATAATATTATTTTCCCCGATGTAACTTTAATTTCATATTCAGAATTATTAGTAGGATTTGTGCTCCAATTAGAATCAACCGTAGCAATCCTAGTAGAAATGTCATAATCTATAATTGTTTTAGTTTGTCCTACTCCTGTTCCACTTATAATAGAAATTTGAAAAGCTTTATATATATTTAATGAATTAGAATTAGCAGACAAGGTTATTGTATTATTTCCCCCGCCAGTAGCAAAATCATGTTCAATAACATTACTAGGTAAACTCTCAATAACCTGATTAATCACAACTTCCGCACTCGTACTTCCCGCAGGAACATAATAGTCTGCTGTTTTATGTTGCCCTTCAATACCAATTATAAAAGTTGCAGAAGATACAACAATGCCAGCATCATAGTTATTTAATGAAACTCCACTAATTGCATTTGTAAAATTTTCAACTCCATCTTCTTTTAAATGATTGCCCCAATTATCAACTGCTTTTATTTTATACCAATAAGTCGTAGCAATATTTGAAGGAGGATCATAATCTATATAACTATTTTGTGATTGAGTATTATTTGTAGAACCTGCTACAGTAGCAATTTTAGAATATTCTCCTGTTTCTGTTTCCGACCTCCATATTTCATATGTTTCTCCATTTTCACCTTCAACTTCATTCCAAGTTAATTTAATAGCACCAAAATCACCAGTTGCAGTTAAATTCAAATTACTTACATTTGGAGCAATTAAATCTGTAGCATATATAGGATCAGAATCTAAACTTCTATTACTCATATTACCATCTGATTCTACTGCTGCAACTGAATATTGATACTGTTTATTTTTTTCTAAATATGTATCAATATATTCTAATAATGGTTTTGCTACTTTAGCAATACAAATAGCTTTACTTACTGAATATCCTGTATTTCCAAATCCTTCGTTTCCAAATCCCGCATTTCCTGAATTAATATTTTCTTCATTAACATATTCTCTTCTATAAATCAAATAATATTGAATAGAATTATCATAAGAAAATGGTTCTTCCCATTGTATTTTTATAGTACCGTCATATAAGGGAGTTACTATTGGTTTATTGGGTGTGCCTGGTAAATAACCATTGCCAGGATGATAATTAAGCAAATTGGGCATTACATTTAATGTACACCATTCAGAACAATTACCTACAGAATTAACTGCTCTAACTCTGTATCTCCAATTAAAAATTTCTGATTTTTTAGAGACAACATTATATTCAGAATAAAAATTAGTATTAGAATAAGAATATTCAATATCTTCATTAGGAATTGTCATATAACCACCATGGTTGTCACAAATTAAAATATCAAAATCATCAATCTTACCATCTTTATTTAAATCATAAACATTATTAATAGGTATTACTCCTGCTACTGCCATATCAATTATATAACTAGTTACAAGATAATTTTCTAAACAATGCCATTTTACAATATTTGCAGTACAATCTTCTGTTTTTTGAATTTCATATACAACAACATCATTATTATCTATTATATTCCAAGATATATTTATTACTCCATTATATCCTATAGCAATTAAATTTGTGGG
Organism: Candidatus Cloacimonadota bacterium; assembly: GCA_023230175.1. GTDB lineage: Bacteria > Cloacimonadota > Cloacimonadia > Cloacimonadales > WRIO01 > JALNXV01. The sequence continues at coordinate 11,042 of JALNXV010000023.1, read as the reverse complement.
TGTTTGTGGAATTAACTTATTTTCTGCTTTTATTGAAGTCCAATTCCCAATAATTCCTTCATCTCCAGGAAATCCAGATTCATTACCAGAAGCATCATAAGCAGTAACCCAATAAAAATATACTGTATTATGTGCAGTATTATTATCTATAAATTTAGTATTGTTAATGCTACCAGTAGTACCTATTAAAACTCTGTCATTAACATTTTGATCATCTGTATATCTCCAAATATTATATCCGGCAATTCCACTTTGTTCATCATAAAAAGGATTCCATGTAATTTGAATATAATTATTAATTAAATTTAATAATGTAATAGCAGGATCATCAACATTTTGAACAGGAGCAATGTTGTCACCAATATTAAAAGCAGGAACACCATTTATATCCCCGTTGAAATTAATTACAGATGATGCAGAATCTTCATTACTAAATTCACTTAAATTACCCCAAGCATCAGCAACCTTTATTTTATAATGCCAAACAACTTGGTTGGATATAGGGGGAGTATAATCGGTATATGTTCCACGTTTTATTATTCCTAACTCATCTACTGAACCTGCCACGGAAGCAATTTTTTCTATATCACTCCAATTTCCTGATTTCGATCTATAAATTTCATAAATACAATTTTTTTCATTAACTTCTGTCCAAATTAAATTAAATGCACCTAAATCACCAATAACCACTAAATCAGAAGGAGGGCTAGGAGCAGTACTATCAGTTGCTTTTTTACCATTTGAATCATTGGGATATTTGGTAGATAAAGAACTTTCAATTCCTGTATAAGAAACAGCAGAAACTTTATACCAGTAAGATTGACCATTTTTTAATCCAGTATCTTTATAAGTTAATGTTCCACTGCTTATTTCTGTTATATTTATATAATTACTATTATTTTCACTTCTATAAATCCTATATTTTTCAACATCTGTAGATGAACTTGCAGTTAATGTTAAAGTAATACTTCCATCATATTCACTTGTAGTAGTTGAAATACTAGGAGCAGAAGGGATAGACCCACTTGAAGGAACATAAGAATCAAGATTTATTGAAGAAGTAGTTATATAACTTTCAGATTGTAATCCAATAATATCTACTGATTTAACCCTATATTTCCAATTAGCTGTAATATTTGCTTTTGTTTCATTAATATTATAATCAGTATATGAATTAGTGTTTATTGTAGTTAAAACTGAATAACTAGAACCATTATTAATTGATTTTTCAATTATATAACTAACTACATCATTACTTGTACTATTAGTCCAACTAATATCTATTCTACCTGTTCTACCAACAGCAGTAATACTTGCAGGAGTAGTAGGTTTTTGAGTATTTGTAGCAGTTATATATTTTTGAACAGAAGTTAAAGGTAAATCACTTGTTTCATTTCCAGCATTGTCAAAACAAGAAATCCAATAATAATAATTAGTATTATGAATAGTATTATAATCTATAAATTCATGTTTAGTATCAGTTGAAATTACACCTACTAAGATTGCTGTAGCGGAATCATTTGTCAAACATCTCCAAATATTAAATCCACCAATACCTGACTCAGTATCAGTAAAACCACTCCAAACTAAATCTATACTGCCATCTGATTGACTACTACCTGTAAAAGCATATCCTGTTGAAGATGGAGCATGAGAATCATCTGCTGTCCAAGGAGTTAAAGACAATAAATATCCACTAGCAGGATATAATGCAGATTTATTACTCTCATTATCCCAACTATCAATAGCAGTAATTTTATATTTATGTTTTGTAGCAGTTCCAGTTGACATTGTAAAATCTGTAAATGTTAAAGCAGAAGTAATACCTAATTCTACTTCATTCGCACCATTTTCATCATACTGATAAATTCGATATTTTATTGGGTTTCCACTTGGTTTACTCCAACCAATAGTGATAGCACCAATCTTTTCTTCATCAAAATTAATCACAGGAGCAGATGGAGGAGTAATATCAATTGCAGATACAGCACCAGTAGAAGGAATCTCTAATGCTGTAGAAACCATTCCCGAATTATCAATACAATAAATACTATAATAATAATATTTACTTAATAATAATTTACTATCAGTATAATTATGAGTAATATTACCTAAATGTTTTATTAATTCAATTAAATTTCCACCATCATCGTCTTGACGAGATGAACCAGTACATATATGTCTAACAATTTTATAACTTTGTGCATCATCAGAATTAGAACCAGTAAATGAAAGGATAATACCACCATTATCATCTAAAGTATATCCAGTACCTATCTTAACTGGAACATTAGGAGCAGTACCATCAGAAGCAAGTTTTGCCGCACTTGAACCAGATAAATAATTTATGCTTTCATTTCCTGCTTTATCAACAGAATATATTCTATAATATCTAGTTGCAGTAGTTATTCTTCCAAAATCAACGTATTTAGTATCAAATGAATAAACAGTAGTAAAACTAGCAAAATTACTAGTATCACTAATTAAAATCTTATATTTTAAAATATCTTTAGTTCTTGCTGCTTCGTTCCAAGATAAGTCAATTCTTCCCCAGCCACCAATAGCACTAAAATCAGTAGGGGAGAGGGGTTTAATACTATCTAATGATTGAATAGGATTAGGATTTCCCGCAACCTTACCACTTTCATTTCCTTGTAAATCAAAAGCAGAAACCCAATAATAGTAATATCCCATATTTTCTACTGTTTCATCAATATATTCATAATTAGCAGGACATGAAGTATATGTAGTAATTATATTATTAATAATCACAGCATTATCTGGATTTGACTCTGGAGAAGTAGTTCTCCAAATATTGAATCCATTTAAATCTTCTGCCTCTGGTTTAGGTATAGATAATTTAATACTCCCATTGTTCATTTGAGTTAAAGTTGGAGTATCCAAAGTAGGAGCAAATTCATCTATTTGAACACTATTCAATGCTTTATCTACAACTTCAGAAGCAATTGTATCTCCAATATACCCTTCAAAAACAGGAGCATCAGCAGGATGATAAGGATTTTCTTCTGTTCTAGTACATTGAACTATATCTGAATATAAAACTCCTTTTAAATCAATATCTTTGTCAACTTTGCGATATGCTTGAATACCAAAAGTATAATATCTATCAACAGGGACACCATATAAAATATAAGAACGTTTATATAAAGAAACATTATATGGTATGTCTTTAGTAATTGTTGAACCAAAAATAAAAGGGCTTTCTTGATCCAATGAATGAACGTATACTATAAAACCATCAATATTATATTCGAGGAATTCATCTACATTTTTATTTTCAGGATTAAATTGCCATTCAAAGGATATATCACAACTACCATCTGCATTTAAAGTATGATCAATAGCAGTTCCATCAGATAAAATCACAGGATTTGCTGGGATGACAGTTACTCTATCATTACGATTATTAAAATTAGTCGCAACAGAATCCCAATTAATTTTATTTTTATCTAAATTATCTGTTGTTTCTATAGAATTATATAAATCTTGAAGATATTTATCTTTATCATTTAATATTTTATCAAAATTAGATAAAATAATGTCTATATCACCAGTTTCATGATTAGGTTTTATTCCAGATATATGTGCAGTATAATTTAATTGAAAAATTTCATGTTCAATTTCAACAATATCACCTATATTTAATTTATCCCAATCATGTTGTGCTTCTACACATTCTAAAAAATTAATTATATTTATATTAATAATATCTTTTATATCATTTTTTTTAGCAAATTCATTTAATCCTGCTTCATATAATTCTATTTCATTAGATAATTCACAACTCCAATTATCTTCAATTATATAAGGGATTAATTCGTTTAATTGTTCTTGTGTAAAAAATTCATCTCTAGATATTTCATTTCTTAAAGTAGTTTTTTGTGTTTCAATATTATTAATATCAATTTCAATAAATTTAATTTCATCTTGTTTAATAGCAATTTCATTTTGTTTGTTATATATATTATATTTATTGATTAATTGAACATCAGTATAATTAGCATATTCATTGGCAGTTATATTAACAATAATTATATTTATATCCGCACTACCAGCACCACTACATTCAATAGTAGCAGATGTTTTTGAAGATAATTTATCTATTACCGTCCAATCTGTAGTTAAATTTTTGACATTTCCATCTATTTCAATAGTAATATTATTTATAGATGAAGTTTTACACATTACAGCATAATATAAATTACTATGTAATATTGCAGTTTTTGTTACATTTGAATTATTATAATTAATTAAATAATTATAATAATCTTGATTTTCCTGTTGGATACCAATAGTGTCTAATATTTGATTTTTTTCATCATTCAAGATAAATAGTTCAATATTCTTATTATCTAATTCATCTTGTTTTTCTTCTCTTTGATAATATAATTTTCTAAAAGTACCGTTTTTAAATTTATATATTTCATTATTACTTGCTTGATTTTTTATACTATCTACTGTAACACTATTATTATCTACAACAGTTACTTTTCTTGATTCATCATAAGTTTTGTTATAAATCCAATCTCCCGTAACTAATCCATGAGCAGTTAATTTTAAAGTAGTAGAATTTGTGCCTAATTCAGTAATTTGTTTAACACCTTTTTTAGAATCTAATAAACTAACATAATCTAATATCTTGCTTGCTAAACCATCACTCATATAATCACTATGATTAATTACATTACTAGATTCATCTTCCTCATAAGGATATAAAAAAGCAGAATAATCAAATATAAATCGCTCACCAGTAGGATTTATATTTTCTATTGATAAATCATTATTCCCCCATATATTCAAATGCGTACAAAAATTTTGCAATTCTTTTTTATGATTTAATTTTTGTAAATATTTATTATAAGAAAATTTTAAACCACGATTCATCCCTATTTCATCTTTTATAAACAATGATATCTTTCTATTTTCTGTATTAAAAATAGGTATACAATTAAATTCTTTGACAAAATCGTTTATTATAAAATCTACTATACCTTTTTTTGTTATATTAAAAGTCCTTTTTGAATTATTGATTTGTGGATTTATATAATCAACTGTCCACAAAGTTTTTGTTAAAATTGAATTTAAAACTTGTTCTGGAGTTTGTGATCCAGATTCATTTGTATTATAATCTATTTTTTTATTGTTTAGTTCATAGGGAAGTGAATAGCAAATTACTTCCTTTACATCTTCATCTTCATTAGAACTATTTTGAATATTATCAATAATAAACCATTCTACATAATTACCCCAAACATATTTTATAAGAAATTTAATTTTTATAAATTGAAGATTAGGATTTAGTATTAATTCATGATTTTGATTTTCTATATAAACAGGGATTTTAAAAGAAAGTTCATTTATTTTTCCTATATCAATAAAAGTAGAATCATCATAAACATCTTTCAAAACACCAATAATTTGTTTATTAGGTTTAGCTATAAAATATTTTGGTTTAATTAAAGGTTTTAATAAATCTATATTTTTAAACAAATATTTACCTCCCTTCTTTTATAGCAATTTACATTGCCATTTTATTTGTAATCTACATTTACCATATACTTTTAAATTATTAATTCCTCTTACACATTCCATCCAATTGTTATTAAAATCATCATATCTATATGTATTAGGTAAATTAGATATAATTTCTTCTCTTTCGTTGTTTATATATAAATCTTCATTTTTAATAATATTGGTAATTTTAAATTCTAACCCACCATTTGTAGAATTTATTATTGTGACATCTCCATTTTCAACCGTTTTTATTATTGAAAGTTCAGGACATATAGTTAAATCACCATTATTAATAAATGTGATATTTGTGCCATTAGTGGTATTAGAATCTAAATTATATATTTCTGAAGTATAAACTGGACTCCAAGCATGATCTGCATTTGTTTCAAAATTTAAAGTTATATATCCTTGATTATTATAATTATGTAAAATGTTTGAATCACTTGTTACAATAGCATAATAAATTCTATTTAAATTTTCATTAAATATCAAAGGTTTATAATAATCCTGCCATAACCATCTTTTAATATCAGATAAAGTTTCTTCAGTAAACCCATTTTTAAAAGCAAAATTTACTTTAAAAGATAAACTATCTGATTTTATCCTTTGAAAATAACTTTTATTTCTAGTTTTAGTTTTTATTATTGTTTTTGAAGCAAAAAAAGATTCTTCTGCTATCCCGCTATCTATATTGACATTAACAATATTTTTATCTTCAGAAGTAATACCATTGTAAATAAAATACAAAGAATCTCTAATCAAATTAAAAACACCCCTTAAAAAAGAAGTAGGGGGAATAATACCCCTACTAATACCCATTTTTATTATCTTCCTAATCTTTTCAAACCTCTGTTTAATTCTGTAAACAATAAATCTGCTCCTACCTTTCCTCCTTCAATTTTATCAACATTTATAGTTAGATAATTATTAGTTGTATTAGACATATCTCCAACTCCCGCAAATGAAGGAATAAAAGTATTGTTAAATTTAAAACTGTCTATTAATGATCTCTTATTTTTTAAGAAAGAAGCAATATCAGGTAAATAGTCTTTAATCTTTAACATAGCATTTGTTTGTTCTTGATTTAATACTAATTCTTTTTCATCTAAATATGCTATACCTTCTGAATCCTTTGTGTAACCTCCTGTATCAAAAGAAACCCGTATTGGACTATATTTACCTCTATATTTAGTATCTAACGAACCATCTGCTCCACCTGGTTCTCTACCCCTAAGTTTTCTTATTCTTTCAGCTTCTTGATGTGCTGCTTCCATACCTGCTTTGTCACCGATTTCATTTGCTTTAATCCATAAATCTTTTTGAATATCTATTAACATGTCTGTTTCAGCTTCATATAATCTTGTTATATAAGATTCGCCAGGAAAAAGATCACTTAATTGTGGTAAGGGAATGCTAAAATCCCCTAATGCTTCAAAAGCAGATGTTATACTTTGAATAATCGAACTAGTATCACTATTAAAAGTAGTTAATTTAGTAATTGTACCTTTAAACCAAGTATCCATTAAACCATCGAAAGTTAAAGTGCCATTTTCTAATGCTTCAATAATTTTTTCCCATTTTTCATCTTCTAAATCTTTTAAAATATTTAATTGTTCTTTTTGAGCATTGACATCTTTACTAAAATTATCTCGTTGTTCTTCTAAATTTTTCTTTCTTAAATCTCTAGTTCGATTTTTGTTAAACTTTGTAATTTCATCTTCTTTTTCTGATAATTTTTTTTGTAATTCATTTCGTTTAGAAGAAGCATAAAAGCTAGTATCTCCCTGAAGTTTATCAATTTCTTTTTGAATGTCATTACGTTCTTTTTGCAATTTTTTTAATTGTTCTTGATAATCTTCAGCATCTTCGATTTTATCTAATTCCTTTAATTTGGCATCAATAATTTCATTATTTTTTTCTAAAACATCATCTAAATATTTTATTTGATTTTCATAATATTCATCTGAAATTTTCTTAACTTTTTCAATATCTCCAGCAATTTTATCATAACCAAGTTGTTTTAAAGATTTAGATAAATCATAAGCACTAGTAACAGCGTCTTCTAACTGCTCTGTAAAATCTTTAATAATTTCAGTTTGTTGTTCATATGACAAAGAAGTATTATTTCTAGTTTCAATAATTTTATCTTGCAAATAATTAATTTTACCTAAAGTAACATTAATTTTTTGTGATATATTTGCCATTTTAGTATCTATGTCTTTTTCATCAATCAATGAACCAACAAAATCAATATCATCTAATTGTTCGTCAAAAACAGAAACACCTTTTTGAATAATATTTTTATACAAATTAGTAATACTATTATTTATACCATTGATTTTTTCTTGAACATCTTCTAAAGATTCAACCCATATATCAATTTGTTCGGTTAAAATTTGATATTCATAAGAATTTTCACTAAACCCATTTCGCTCAGTTTTTAATCTATTAATTAAATTAGTAAGAATAGTTTCTTGTAACTCATTTTGTTCTTTCAATTGTTTTGTTGTATTTAATTGACCTTCGTAATCAGATTCATTTTTCATATTAAGTTCATGTTCAATATCATCTATTAATTTTAGAGTATCACTATAACCATTATTTTCTTTTTCCATTGCGTTAAATTTAAAATCATATTTACTTTTAATAGTTTGTTTTAATTTATTTTCTGCACTAATTAATTGATTAGTAGCTTCAATAGCATCTTTGGATGCTTGAGTTATCATATCTTGAGTTAATGTTACTTCTAAACCAGAAACATCAGTATATGTTTGACCTGCTTGCATTTTTGAAATATTATTTAAATCAACAACTTTATTTCGTAAACTAGATACATTTTGATAATTAGAAATAATTAAATCATTATATTTATTATTAACTTCATTTATATTTGGTAAATTATTTGATTGACTTAAATGATTAATTATTTGTTGATTGTCAGGTTCGCCATCTCCATAATAAGACTTGTCAGATGTAAAATGATATTGAGGTTTTCCATTTTTATAATACATGTAATAAGGAGAATTTTGAGATTTTGCTTTGTCATATGCCATATTATGCATATGAGAATTAATTAAATCATCATCCATTAGGTTCTTGATTCCCGCTACAAAACTTAAATCATCTGTCCAATACCAGACATTATTATATTTAAAAGCAAAAGCATCTTGTTGTATCCAATGTTTTTGAGATTGCTGTAATGTAGGACGAGTATTACCTATATATTCTTCGGTATCAGCCCAATAATATTCTTTATCTCCTACTATATTAGTTATTTGTTCTCCATTATGCCAAGAAGTATATCCTTCTTCTGGATTAGTAACTTCTTGAATCCAAAAATATGCACTTCCATCTTGTCTTGCTTTATTAAGCCATTGATTATATAAAGGCGTACCTTTAGCATAACTACGATTATTAAGAATATCTTCTGTTTCTTTATGAGGAATTACTTGAGTGCCTTTTGGTAAATCTGAAATAAATTCTGCACCTTTATTACCAGATATACTTATTTGTCCATTTGGGAATATTAATAATTCATTTCCTTCTTCAGATATAATTGCACTTCCACCAGGGTGACCTTTAGTTCCTTTAGCATATTTTTTGTATTGAGGAATTGTAGAAATAACCTTATTATCTAATACATATCCACCAGCTTCAGGAACCCATGTTGCTCCATTTGGAAGAGTTAATATAAATTCACTCCGAGTGTTATTAGAATTATTACTACTTGTACTACTTGTACTACTTATACTACTTGAAATTGCAGGAGTTACTTTTGATAATTCAGATGCTTTTGTTTGAGCTATATTTATAATATTATTCCAGTTAGTACCGTACAAACTTATTAGTTCATTAAAATAATTTTTCGTATTAGTAAGATTGTCTTCATAACCTTGAATTAATGTATGTTTAATATCATCAATACCATCGTTATTATCATCTACTATTTTACCAGTATTCTCTTTAGAGTTTTTCCATCTCTGATACATTAAATCTTGAATTTTACGTTCTAAATTAGTAAGAGTTTTAATTGTTTCTTTAGAAGCACCATTTAGTCTAGCAAAATCACTAAGAGTAGTATCAAAAATATGTACACCATTTATTTCTGCAATCATTTTTAAGAAATCATCAAAGAATTTTTGGAATTGTTGTGTTTGTTCTGATAAATATTTTTGCTGTTCATCAATCATTTGTTGCTGATAATCACGTTGAGATTCTAAAGAATCCATCTGAAATTCTTCTTGAATATTAATACCTGCTTGTGCAAGATTCTCAGTGTCTTCGATTCCAGTATTATCAACCACTTCAGTTGCATATTTAAAATTTAAATCAATTCCTGTAGGAATACCATCAATCATCATATCAATTAAATGTTCTGTGATATTCATTTGTTGTTCTAATGAATTAGTAACTTTATCAAAACCATATTTAATTTTTTCTAATGCAAGTTTACCTAATTCTTTACCGTATAAAATTGTTTCTTTTCTTGCTGCGAATAATGCAGATTTTGTATTTTTAATAGATTGCGCTAATGCTTGTGCTTCTTTTGCATTTTTAGGTGTAGTTAATAATAATTGTCTAAGCTGTTCTTCTAATTGTGATACCAAATCTTTATTAGCACTCATTTGTTGGGTGATTATATTTATCTTACCATCAAAATTAGTATCTGATAATAAATCAAGATTAGATTTAAGATTTGATATTTTATTGTTTAAAGGTTCTAATGCACGTTCAAGTTGGGAAAGTGAATTTTCAAATTTTTTGAAATCTATTTCTTCTAATGCTTTTTTATTAGAATCTATTGCACGTTCAAGTTCCCAATACACACCAATTAAATCTTTAAGACGATTGGTATGTAAAGAAATCATATATTTATCTTCTCCGGTTAGTTGTTTTTTTGCTTTTAATTTTTTAATTATTTCATCATGATAATTTATTTCTTTAATAACATCTTGTTGTTTTTGTTTTGTAATAGAAACTTGTTTATTTAATTCATTAGTATATTCTTTTGAGAGTTCATGATGTTTAGAAAGAAGATTGTTTGAGTTTTCTATTAGTGCATTGTAAGATTCGTATTTGGCATTATTAGTGGTAATGACTAATTCAAATTTTTGAGTTTTAATATTTTTTAATTCATCATTAATACCACCAATTTCTTTTTTCACACCATTAGATTCATCTTTAAGTTTTCTAAAATCTTCAATTGCTTTTGCAATTTTTTCATTCTTTATATCAATTTCAAGAGTGTCAGTGGAACCAGATATAATTTTATTAAAATCAGATTCGGATAATCCCTTACCAATATAAGACCGCAAATGATTTTCTGCTTGTTTTAAATTTGAATCAAAAGTTTTACTAATTTCTAAAAGTAGGTTTTGTTTCTTTTCTAACAAAAGTATCATTTGGTCATATATTTCTGTTTTTTGTTCAAAAGAAGTTACATCGTCAAGTTGATCTTTAAAAGTTTCTATTTCTCTGTTAATTGCTTCGAGTAATTCTTTCCGGAC
>JALNXV010000240.1 GCA_023230175.1 Candidatus Cloacimonadota bacterium | reverse complement strand
ATTATATTATGATGACTTTAATGATAAATATACTGAGTTTGAATATAAATTAAATATCACAGAATTAAAACAAAAAATCCACAATGATATGGAACAATATAAATCTGCTTATTTAAAAGATAAGAACAATCCTCTTTTTGAATTGATACCGCATCAATTTTATGTAAACGAAAACCAAAAAGGTAGAGAATGGCGACCTACTGAAGATGATAAACTAACTCTTTCATTAAGAAACAACAGAATCAATTATTTTAGTCCTTACTTAACTTATTATAACAACGGTATCTTATCAATTGATTATATTGAAATTTACGATAATCTCTATCAAAAATTAGATAATAAACTTACTGATATTAAAGATAGAATGACATACTTTGAAAAATATGATAACGTTATAGGGTTTGATACTTATGATGAACCTCTGGCATTTTCATTTGAAAGTTATAAAAAAATAAATGAGTTAACTTCTGATGATACTTATTTACATACTGCGATTACAAGCTTTGGTCATCCTCAAGACAAAGAATTTGTTTTTAATTATAATTATAGCAATATTAAGCATTTCAATACTTTTGCAAATCCAAAAATACTTTGTCCGGATGCATATCTTTATGGAAATCCAACAGCAGATTATAACTCATCTAAGGTAAATGAATTAAATCATATTCAAAGCATAACTGAAAAAATTTGTAATTACTATAATATCGTAAAAACCTTAAGCATAGAAACAAATAAACCCTTTATGCCGATAGTTCATATCTTTGGGCAATATGATTTTAAGAATAATAAATGGAATAAAATAATGACTCCTCCAAACGCTCAACAAAAAATGTTGCTATTGTTACCCTTATGCTATGGAGCAAATGGGCTTTGGATGTATAAAACTGCTACTGAAGCTCATTTAGATTTAAGTAATCCGGAAGGGGAAAGACAAATTTCATTAATTAATTTTAACAAAGATTCTTATGAAATTAGTTTTAATCAACAGTATGAAACTATAAAAAATACCTTATCAAAAGTAAAACAGATTGCAAGTCTTTTACACAATGCTCAATGGATTAAAGCAGAAACAATACAGCAACAAAATATACTATTAGAAAAAGATAATTATTACCAAATACCCTTTAGTATTAAAGCTAAAATTAAAAATGTTCCTTCAAACTTAAATTATCAAGGATTTATTGAATACGGTTTATATAAAAATGACTTAGGGAATATTTATTTAATGCTTGTTAATAGAAGAACAAATGAAAAAATTGAAAACAATAATCAACAATATTTTAACGTAAATGATATTTATAAAACAGCATCACCTCAGTCGATAGAACTTTGTTTATCAGAGACAAACGAAAATTATAAATTAACTAACCCAATATCTAAAGAGGTTTTTTTTCAAAATTCTAACAATATCTATGAAATTTCTATTAATGCAGGAGAAGGAATTCTTATAGAAATAAAAAAAATAAAAAAATAGTTGACTAATCCATATTTATCTCTTATCTTTTTAAAGAAAGAATATTAAGAGGTTAAATTATGATGATAACTGTTAATGTAAATGGTATTGAAGTAGAAGTACAAAAAGATACCAAAATTCTACATGTAGCTAAAAAAGCAGGATTCAAGATTCCAACATTATGCTATATACAAGATTTACCTGCAACCGGAAATTGCGGTGTTTGTATGGTCGAAGCTAATGGAAGATTAGTAAGAGCGTGCTCAACAAACGCTGAAAATGGAATGAAAATCATTACCCATACTAAAAAATTAATGGATTTAAGAAGAAATGCTCTACAAATTATTTTAACTAATCACCCTAATGATTGTCCTCAATGTATTCGTAACGGAAATTGTGAATTACAATCTTTATCTCAAGAATTGGGCATTACCGGTTTACCGGTTCATCCGATTGCAAGAAAAAATACAAAGAAAGATACATCTTCAGTTGCACTCACATTAGATCCGGGATACTGTATTCAATGCGGTAGATGTATTCAAGTATGTAATGATGTCCAAGGCGTTCACGCATTATCCTATTCAAATAGAGGCTTTGATACCTTTGTAGGCCCCTCATACAATAGATCTTTAAATGATTCTGAATGCGTTAAATGTGGCCAATGTGCAGCATATTGTCCGGTTGGAGCAATTTATGAAAAAGATGCTACAGATGCTGTTTGGGAAGCACTTGACGATCCGGACAAAATTTGTGTTGTACAAGAAGCTCCTGCGGTTAGAGTTGCTCTCGGTGAAGAATTTGGATTAGAACCCGGCACTAATGTCGTTGGTGAAATGTACACTGCCCTCAGAATGCTTGGGTTCAACTATATTTTTGATACTAATTTCGGAGCTGATTTAACCATTATGGAAGAAGCTACCGAACTCGCAACTATCTTAAAAGAAAATCCAAATGAACTACCATTAATAACTTCTTGCTGCCCTTCGTGGGTTGATTATTTAGAAAAATTCTATTCTGATTTGATACCACATTTTTCTACTGCTAAATCACCTCATCAAATGGTAGGAACTATGGTAAAAACTTACTGGGCAAAGAAAATGAATATATCCCCCGATAAAATTTTCTTGGTTTCTGTTATGCCTTGTACTGCCAAAAAATATGAAATCGAAAGAATGGAAGATATGTATGCTTCCGGCCATAAAGATGTAGATATTACTCTTACCACTCGCGAATTTGCCAGAATGTTAAAAATGAGAGGTATTGATATCAAAGGTTTACCTAAAGGAAAAGCTGATAGTCCACTCGGTGAATATACCGGAGCAGGTACTATTTTCGGCACTACAGGTGGTGTTATGGAAGCAGCAATCAGAACAGCTTACTTCTTAGTAACCGGTGAAGATATGCCTAATCCTAACGTAGAATTTGTAAGAGGTCATAAAGCTATTAAAGTCGGTGAAGTAGAAGTAGCCGGCATAAAACTTCGTATTGCTGTGGCTTCAGGCTTAGCAAATGTCGCTGAACTTTTAGATGAAGTAAGAAAAGCCAAAAAAGAAGGCAAAGAATTACCTTACCACTTTATAGAAGTTATGGCTTGTCGTGGCGGTTGTGTAGGAGGCGGTGGACAACCTTATGTTTCTACTAATGTCATTAGAAATCAAAGAGCTCAAGGGCTATATCAAGAAGATAGTGAACTCAAATATAAACATTCACACCATAATCCTTCCATTAAGCAAGTCTATGATGAATTTTTAGAAAAGCCTAATTCCGAAAAAGCTCATCACCTTTTACATACTTCATATATTGCACGACCTATAATTAAACGATAAGTAAACTTAACAATAAATTAGCCTATCATCTAAAAAGGCTGTCCTAAAATACAGAAATGTTCTACAGGCTTCCAGTTTGTAGCTTCATAAAATATTGAATATCTGTTAGTTAAGGTTTTGAGCGCAAGCAGGAATGCTCGCACAACTTTAATTTTGAGACAGCCTCTAAAAATGATAGGCTATTCAATTTTTAAGAAATATTATGTGCAATACCTTTCTTCTTATTAACGCTAAAAATTAATTTCATATACTCTTTTTCATTAACTATATAAAGGTTTTAATCGGTGGATACTTTTTATGGTTAGTCGCCAAAAAAAAAAAATAAATTATTGACAAGGCAATTTTTTTAAATTAGTTTCATAATTAGTTGATTTCTTAGAAATAAGTATAAAAAAATTATGGAGGAAAAATGAAGAAAAAAAGTTTGCTGTTTATAAGCTTACTCGTCATCTTTTCATCTTTGTTTGCGTATGACATTGAAGAAGATTGGGAAGAAGGTTATCTTGATACAGACGCACAGAATGACATGATTGCATTTGTTCAATATACTTCGCCGTATCGCTTTTCATCAGATTTATCAGCTGGTGATAAAATCATTTATCAATCAAAAGATCAGGCAGATGAGCTGATTAGCATGGAAGTAATAAAAAAAAATGTTCATGAGTTCGAAATTCAGGAAAAATTTGAAGGGAATACGGTTAATTACATCATCGATTTTAAAACTATGAAAGTAATCAGTTTATCCGGTTCAGACGAAGATGGAAGATGGTATGAGTGCAATCTTTTATCTGATTATGAAGTAATAGAACGCATACAACAGATGAAAGAAATAGGCTCAATTCAGCTAAGTCCTCAGAATAGCAAAAAGTCAGAATTGAAAATTGCTGACAAAAAACTAAAAGGAACAGTCTTCAAATCTTCTTTGAGGATATCTGCATCAGTTAATGAACTTCAAAGTATGCCGGAAATATCTTTTTCCGGGGATGTACCATGTATGCTACCTGTAAAAATATCTGTCTATGTATTTAACAATGAAGCTTTATTCTCTACATTTAAAGAGGGATTTGTTGAAAATGAGATTTATCAGGTTAAAGAATTTAAAAAAAGAGGTAAAAAGTGAAAATATTCAGGATAATTTTAATCTTATGCTTAAGCATAACTATGACGTCGTGTTTAGATATTTTAGATAATGATTCTTATGATGAACCATACATCCCATCTGTGATACATTTAGCAATCATGGATATTGATGGAAATAATATTCAATATATCGCTAACGAATATAATAATTACGATAAATTAATGAGTGAGGATGCTCATTTTACTCCAGATGGCAAATATTTAACCAATGGCAGACATATAATGAATCTGGATGGCTCGGGGTATAAACAATTAGTACCGGATTCATTAGAAATTTATTCATACTGTTTTGATAGCTCTTCAAATTATATGTATTTCAGTACATTAAAAAATGCTATTTATTACATATACAAAAAAGATATTAATAATGATAATATCGCTCTTATACACTATAGTACAAATCCATTAGGGAGAATATCATTATCATTGAATGAAGATAAGCTGGCAACCCCTAAATATGGGCAAATAAATTATTATGATTTAACTACAAATCAGTTAGTTAATTTAACAGCCCAAGATCAGGTATTTCCTAATGGTAATGTTATTTTTGCAAAAAGTGATACAGAAATATACTTTGGAACAAACCAAGGGCTCTATTCAATAAATATTAATACTAAAGAAATTATTCCTATAGCCCCAAGAGGTTCATTAGAACTCCGTAATCAAGACGCAAGTAGATTTGTTTATGAGACGGGTACATACAACATAGAAATGCTTGAACTAAACAATGGTACTTATAATTATTCAATTATCAATAATGTAAAAGCCTATTCTCCTTCTATTAATAAAGCTGGCGATAAGGTACTTTACACATCTGATTATGCGTATATTATAGTTAACTGTCTTGATAGTAATAGAGAGAACATCATTCGCCAGGAAAAAGGATTAATCAAAACAATAATGTCTCCAACCGGAGAGAAGGTATTATTATATACAAATATACAAGCAGGAAGTGTTACTATAGGAAAAAATTACGGAGTGGGATTATGAAAATCAGAAAAAAATATATAGTAGCGATTATCTTCTCTATATTATCTGTCGTATCTTTAAACTCATTAAACTCAATATTTAGCATAATACCACAGAAGAGATTACCTTTAGAAGAAGACGGAACAACAATAAGCTGGACTTTAGCCGGAGTTCAAGGTGGAATACCTGATCCTGTTGACATTTCAAGGATTATTGATGTAACAACATTTGGTTTTAATTCACTTATAAACAATATTACTGTGAATAATGATCCAATAAATCATAATACTACTCTTGACTGCTCAATATATTTAAATAGGCTTATTCAAGCATTATATGATGATCAAAGTCAAGTTTATCTATCTTTTAATCACCCAACCCCACAACTTCTGGAAATATATTTTCCGCCAGGAGTGTATACTTTTAAAC
>JALNXV010000239.1 GCA_023230175.1 Candidatus Cloacimonadota bacterium | reverse complement strand
TCATTGTGCCACCGAGTGAATTTATATATTTTTGTTCAAGCATTAAATCGATTACAGGGTTTTTGCAATGTTCATCAAATTCAGAACTGTATGCATCTTCGATATTACAAACATTTCTAGTGAACTCAATCACTGCAACTTGCATACCTAAACAGATACCAAAGAAAGGTATTTTGTTTTCTCTTGCAAACCTTGCGATATTAATTTTACCATTAATTCCTCTAATTCCAAATCCCCCGGGAACTAAAATACCGTCAACGTCACCTAAGATTTTTTTATAATCATCATTAGAGTAGTCTTTTTCAGAGTCAAAATGAGTAATATTGAGTTTAGCTTTATTCCAAACAGCGGCATGTTTAAGTGATTCCTCGATACTTTTATAGGCATCCTGATGTTCGACATATTTTCCACAAAGGGCTATATTTACTTCTTTCTCAGGGTTATTTAAATTATATAAGAACTTATCCCAAATAGAAAAATCTACGGGATTTTCTTGTATTTGAAACTGTTTACATATAATAGAATGAATTTTTTCATTAAAAAAGTTTTTAGGAATTTCGTAAACACTTTCAGCATCGATAGCTTGTTTTACATGAGTTTTTGGTACGTTAGTAAACAATGCAATTTTGTTGGTTATATCTTCATCAAAAATATGTTCTGTTCTACAAAGGATTAAATCAGGTTGAATACCAATTTCTCTAAGTTTATATGCTGAATGTTGAGTAGGTTTTGTTTTTAACTCACCGGCTGCTTTTAAAAAGGGTACATAAGTTAAAAAGATAAACATACAATTTTCTGAGCCGATTTCCATTCGATATTGTCTAATTGCTTCTAAAAAAGGCAAACTTTCGATATCTCCGACAGTCCCACCTATTTCAGTTATGACAATATCGTAATCATTACTTAATTTTTTAATCTGAAGTTTTATTTCATTTGTTACATGAGGAATTACTTGAACAGTTTTGCCGAGATATTCACCTTTACGTTCTTTATGAATTACTCGCTCATAGATTACACCACTTGTAGCATTTGAATCCTTTGAAGTAGATTGACCTATAAATCTTTCATAATGACCTAAATCCAGATCTGTCTCTCCCCCATCATCAGTAACAAAAACCTCGCCATGTTGAAATGGACTCATAGTTCCCGGATCAACATTTAGATATGGGTCAAGTTTTTGCATACCAATCGAATATCCCATTCTTTTTAATAAGAAGCCTATTGAAGCTGACGCAATTCCTTTACCTAAAGAAGATAAAACACCTCCTATTACAAATATATGTTTTGCCATATTTATACCTCTTCCAAAATATTTTTTTCTTTACTTTCATGCAGGCTTGCATTATGGGATAAAGCGATAAGTTGACCTCTTGAATTATTCATAATTAAAGACACATTTTTATGCTTTCTCATATCAAACAAGCTATAATTTGTTTTTTCGATGATATTTTTATTTAAACCAACCTGTAGACTTATACCGGATATTTTTTGAAATAATAATGTTTTTAGTAAATTGATATCTTCAAGATCTGATACAGTCTCTACATCGGTGACTTTACCATTTTCAAATATAATCTGAACATCATGCCAACGATGATGGTCAAAATAGATACTGTCAGCTAAAAATATACCTTTAAATCTTTCTTGAATAATGTCTTGTTCCCAAGAACCACAAGGTAAAGTTACTATAACTTCGTCATTAAAATCGCCATACATACATAAAGAATCGTGTTCAAATTCTATTTCAACAGTTCTTTTATCTGTATCTAAATACCATTTTTGTGATTTTTTAATCTTACCATCAAAAATTAAAACTCTTTTTTTTAATTCATTGTAATCTAAATTTAGTGCTTCAAAATAAGTTTTTTCAATAAGTTGATGATCAACCTTATAATAAATTGAAAGTCCTTTTGTAGGAAAACCAAGTAAAAGTAATTTTTTATTATTATCAGAAAAAATTCTAATAAATTCTTTTGAAGACATTTTAACTCTTTTATATGACCTGTCAGCAATAGATTGATAAAATTGAGGATTACTTCTCCAGCTTAAATCTATAAATAATTCCGAAGAATTAATCCATTTAAAGAATTGTTCAGTTGAGATATCAATGCTATCATCAGTTATCTCTTCAAAAAACCTTTTGTGTAAATTCTCAGTTGAGACGTCAATTATTGGTAAGGCTTTTGCTTTTCTAATAAATAAAGCTAATTCTTCTAAAAAAGGTATTTCTATCAAAGGATCATCATATTCGGATACATTGTGAATCTCTGCAGATATTGTAATAGCTTGATGTGGTTTAACTTTTAATATACAATTTAAAATTTTAAATGCAATCTCTGCATAATCAATCATTTTTTCTCCTTAATATATAAATGTATTTTTAAGGTTTTCTTTATTAATACATTTATTAATCTATATACCATGATTCACCAAGCTTAACCTTTTTTAAAGTGAAATTACAAATATTTAAAATGTTTTTTGATATATTATTGAATTTTTCTTCATTATCACTAACAAAGAAATAATCTTTACCTGTGATATTATCATTGTTGACCGGTAAGTAATCTTTTAAATGATTCTGAATAGCTATCGAACTATCTACTAATGTAATTTCAGAACCACAAACATCTTGAATAATATTTTTTAATATTGGGTAATGTGTACAACCTAAAACAAGAGTATCAATTCCATTATTTACTAATTCTCTAAGATAAATTTCTGCTACATCATAACTTACTTTATTACGATGCCATCCTTCTTCAGCTAAAGAAACAAATAAAGGACAAGCTTTTTCAAATATCTCTATTTGATTATCAATTGATTTAATTGCGTTAGTATATGCCTTACTTCGGATAGTCCCTTCTGTACCGATTACACCAATCTTTCCATTTTTAGTTGTATTAACTGCGGTTTCCGCACCCGGTTGAATAACTCCCAATACAGGAACTTGTAAAATATCTTGTAACCTGTCTAATGCAACTGCCGATGATGTATTACAAGCAATAATTATTATTTTTACACCTAATTGTATCAAAAACCTTGCATTTTGGATAGAGTATTCAATAACTGTATTGTCAGATTTTGGACCGTAAGGAACTCTTGCTGTATCACCAAAATATACTATATTTTCATAAGGGAAGGTCTTACGAACTTCTTTAAATACAGTTAATCCTCCAACTCCTGAGTCAAAAATCCCTATTGGAGCAAGCCTATCTTTACTCTTTTGTATTAACATATAAAAATTAATCTATGAATGACTGAAATGCTTTAATATCTAATTTTTCAACTATTGCTTTAGCTAAATTAAGTACAGCATTATAATCTTTCATACTTAATATGCCATTATGACTATGTGCATATCTAACAGGAGCTGATAATACAACTGTAGGTACTCCTAAATTACTTAAATGAATCTTTCCTGCGTCAGTGCCACCTGATTTTCTAACGGCAATTTGGTATGGTATCTTTTGTTCTTCAGCAATATCTATCACAAAATCAGCAAATTGTGGATTGCAAATCATAGTTGGATCTATCATCCTGATTTGAACTCCGGCATTCTTTTTTGCTTGGCTTTCATCTCGATTTGATGGGAAATCATCACCCGGAGCACCTTCGATAACTATAGCTACGTCAGGTTTAATTAAATGTGATATAGTTTGTGCACCCCTAGTACCTACTTCTTCTTGTACTGAACCGGCACAAAATAATGTATTGGGATGTTTATTATCTTTAAAATACTTTGCTGTTTCTATAGCTACAGCAATACCAACTCTATCATCAAAGGCTTTTGAAATAAGACAATCTTTTTTCTCTATATATGAAAAATTTGTAACAGGAACTATAAAATTACCTTTTCTTATACCAAACAACTCTTCTACTTCCTTATCACTATCAGCACCAATGTCTATATACATATCATCAAGACTTAATTTACCTGAAGAATCTTTTAAATGATGAACAGGAACTGAACCAATTATACCTATATGTTTTTCACCCTTACGGTTTATTATCTCTACAGGTGAAGACATTAAAGTTCTTGGATCCCAACCACCTAAATTAGTAAAATTTATTAAACCATTCTTTTTAATACTATGAACAATAAAGCCAATTTCATCCATATGTCCTACTAATAAGACCTTAGGGCTTTCATCTGCCCCTTTTAATTCAAAAGCTATTGAACCTAAATTATCTTTGTAAACATTATCAGCAATGGAATCAAGTTCATTTTTCATCACATTTCTTACACATTTTTCATTCCCGGAAACTCCGGAAAGCTTTGTTAATTTTTCTAATAATTCATAATTTTTCATATAGCCCTTCTTTTAACAAATATTTTCATATAATTCAAAAATAATCAATATCAATAATTGTCAAGCAAAATGAATTGAATTTTATCAAAAATAAGTTGACAAAAAACCTAACTTGTGTAGTTTATATAATAAGTAAGAATATTGGGAGGATGTAATGAAAAAATATATAATATTACTTGTAATTATTAATTGTTTGTTATTTTTAAATGCTCAAGTAGTCATTGATAAACCAAACTATAATTTTAATTCTGATTTTTTACAAAATAGTCTTCTTAATCCTAATAAGATAAAGATGAATCATTCTCTTTCCTTTATGAGTGGTGTTGCTTCATCGGGCTTAGGATATTATCAATCAGCATATACTAATCATTTACAATTGGATTTGCGAGATAATTTAAAATTTAATATGGATTTAAGCTTTGTTAATTTGGGTTCAATGAGTCATAATAATAATTGGAAATTTAATTCAAATAATGACAATCACAATATGGTTGTACCTTCTTTTTCTTTAGAATTTCAACCAACAGATAACACAATAATTTATTTTGAATATAAACAAATACAGGGTTATCATCCATATAATTATTATAACCGTAATGAATGGTGGAGATAGTTGATATCCTTAACAATTTTACACATTTATTTAATAGTTGTTACAGCAATTATTGGAGCTTGTATTGGAAGCTTTTTAAATGTAGTTATTTATAGATTACCCTTAAAACAATCGATAGCTTTTCCTGCTTCTCATTGCCCTTTCTGTAAGAATAAAATCAAGTTTTATGATAATATACCATTACTAAGCTATATCCTCTTAAGCGCTAAATGCAGGCATTGTAAACATAAAATCTCATTCAGATACTTCTTTATTGAACTTATAACTTGTCTTGGGTTTGTCTTTATTTTAATTAATAATAACTATAACTTAAATTTGGTTATTTTAAAAAATGTAATTTTTCTTTGCTCCGGTTTGGCAATTATCTTTATTGATATGAAACATTTTATTATTCCGGATGTAATAAGCATTCCTTTAATAATTATTGGAATTGTAATTTCTTTTTTTATTGGCAACTTTAAAGATTCAATAGCCGGTGCATTAATTGGTTTTATTTCATTTTTTTTAATAGCTTTAATTTATTACTTAATGAAAAAAGAAGAAGGTTTGGGTGGCGGTGATATTAAATATATTACAGCAATCGGGGCATTTGTAGGCGTTATCGGAACTTTATTTGTTATGTTTTTTGCTTCAATCATTGCGTTATTTGGTTATTTTATTTTCTTAAAAAAAACTTATGACAAACAAAGTAGTCAAAAGCAAAATATTAATCAAACAATACCAATTATTCCTTATGGAATTTTTTTGGGAATTTCATCAATTTTATATATGTTTTTTGGTGATATTTTCACAAACTGGTATTTATCTCTTCTTTATTAAAATATGAAACCTTTAGAAATCTTTGCTCAAGTTCAATATGGCTTAGAAAATATAGCTTTAAAAGAATTAGAATCTTTAAATATAACAA
>JALNXV010000012.1 GCA_023230175.1 Candidatus Cloacimonadota bacterium | reverse complement strand
GGATGCTCGAAAAAAAAAAGAAAATGCAAAAAAAAAGCACACACGACAATATTACTAAACAGCCTTTATATTTATCAGGTAAATTATGAATTAACTATTTTTTGTTTTTCTTCATTAATTTGTTTAATCAATTTAGTTTCTTCAATCTCATCAATATTTAAATCTTTTCTTAATTGTGATAGAAACTTAATCTCTTTATCTGAAGGTTTATGCTCAGTATACATTAAGTAAGCGAGTTCTCTAAAGATTAACATTTTTGTCAGCATAGAGCTTTCTTTTAAATTTCGAATAATTTCGTGATAATTTATATCTTTAATTTGATAATCTTTTAGATCCAACATTGTATTACTTTTAAATACGTTAAAATAGTATTTTTCGTGTTCAGAATACTCATTATCAATATTAAACATTTTATAAGCGAGTTCGAGTAAAGAGATTTTTTCAATAGCTTTTAAAACTCTTAAATGCACTAAATCCTCCTATGTCTTTTGTTAAAAAAAACTATATTATCTGAATAGCTAACAATTATATCATCAGATAATATAGTATAATACATAATCTAAGAATAATCAGCGGCAGCAATGCCCATTGCCATACATAACATTTTTGTTTCTGCATCATCAGCACGAGAAGCGATTAAGATAGGAGCTTTTGTGCCCATAACAACGTGAGCGATTCTAACTTTAGAGCAGTAAGTCAAACTTTTACCAAAAATATTTCCTGCTTCAATATTTGGTGCTACTAAAATATCTGCTTGACCGGCAACCGGAGATTCTATACCTTTAATCTTGGCTGCATTTAAATTGATAGCATTATCTAAGGCAAGGGGTCCGTCAATCACACAACCTGTAATTTGTTTACGTTGATTCATTTTAGCAATAATTGCGGCATCCATAGTACATTGCATTTTAGGATTAACAACTTCTACGGCGGACAACATTGCAACCTTTGGATTTGGATTATCAAGCGAATGAGCTACTTTAACTGCGTTTTTTACAATCGAAATTTTCTCTTTTAAATCAGGGTATAAAACAATTCCTCCGTCAGTCATAAGATACAACTTGTCATCCATTTCATAAGCTAAAACATCACTAATAACTTCGCCGGTACCAAGACCTTTTTCTTTATCTAAAACAGCCTTTAACAGCATTGCTGTATCTGCTTTGCCTTTAAGAATAATCTGTGCTCGGTTTTGATGAATAGTTTCTACTGCTTTAGAGCAAGCTTTAACCATATCAGAGCCGGTATCTTCTATTTCAAAAACTCCAACATATTCGGGAAATTTTTCAGATAAAATCTTTTCAATCTCTACTTTATCACCAACGAGCAAACTATTAGCAAGCTCTTCTTTTTTTGCCATTACAGCTGCTTCAATAGCTGAACCGGTTTGGGCTGCAGCAATGACAACAGTTTTTTTTGTTTGATTATGTCTTAATTTTTCAAGTAGTTGGTCGAAATTCTTAATCATCAACATCCTCCAATAATTTTTTATTTGATTCTTAACTATATAACTAATATATTTAAAAAATTTGACAACATTTTTATCCGAATTACAAATTTATCAATCATAATAATATTAAAAGTACGATTTTAAAGATTCACAAATATATTCTAAAAAATCTTTATCTTCTTGATTAAACGGATTTATTTCGTGAGAATCAATATCAAGTTCTGCTACAAATTCATTGTTTTTATTAAAAACAGGCACAACAATCTCAGCCTTAGTATTTAAGCTACAAGAAAGATAATTACTTTGCATAGACACATCGGGAACTAAAAAAGTTTGATTAGTAACAGCTGTCTGTCCACAAATACCTTTCCCGAAGGGTATTTCTTTATGTTCTGTTTCATCACCTACATACGGACCAAGAACTAAGGTTTGTTTATCATCTTTAGTTAGATAAAAGCCAACCCAATTATAATATTTCACTTCTTGACTTAAAATATCACAAATCATCTGCAATCTATCAGTTAAACCCATTTCTTCAGACAAAACCTTTTCTAAAGAAATTTTTATATAAGAAAACAGCTCGGTTTTAGTTTTAAACTTATCTTTTTGGCTCATTATATTAATTTCCTCCCAAAATTTTACTGCTCTACGTAAATGTGGTATCACAATAGATCCACCCACTATTAAAGCTATTGAAAAGACTTCTTCAATTTCCTCATTACTTACTCCGGCTTTATGACATTCTAATAAATGATAACTTATACAATCATCACACCTTAAAACCATAGATGACGAAAGCCCCAACATCTCTTTAATCTTCTTATCCAATACTCCGGCTTTATAACAATTCATATCAAGATTAAAAAATCTTTTAATATTTTTTCCTGCAAAATCGAGTGTTTGCTTATTGAGTTCTTCTCTCTCTGAAATAAACCTTTTAATGTTTTCCATAATACCTCTAAATAATTATACTTAATTTATTAATGTTGTGTATCTTTGCGTCAACAAGTTTTACACAACAATCAAAATCCTTGAACATATCTGATAAAAAGTCTGTTATAATATTCTCAGTGTAAAAATGACCGGCATCAATTAAAGGAATAGTTGAGTCTAACATAGGATGATATGTAATATCTCCGGTAATTAGCACATCAGCCATCGTCTTGGCTTCCGCTATCAAGGTATGACCACTACCACCACAAACAGCAACAGTTTTTATTATAGAATCTTTTTCTTTATCAGCAGTCCATAGTTTCACAAACGGGGCTGATAATTTATATTTAACCTTTTCAGCTAAGGCTTGTAAGCTAAGTTCATCTTGCAATTCCCCATAACAACCTAATCCATAATTTGAACTCTTTTGAGCTAAAGGAATTACATAATACACAGGTGTTTCATAAGGATGAGCCTTTAACATCGAATTTATAACCTTTGAAAGATTAGTTTGTTCGCATAACATTTCAATTTTAATCTCTGTTAAATCCTCTTGAATCTCTTTTTTCCCAATAAACGGTTGACTATCTTGCATAGGCATAAAATGTCCATTAACCTTATAATCTGCTAAACAATGATTATAATTACCAATAATTCCTGCTCCGGCTTGATGCATTGCATTTTTAACTTTATCAAAATAATTATCAGAATCTGACTTTTTATCAAGATCTCTACCTAACGGTACATAAACACTAATCTGATACTGTGAAATTTCTGAAGACAGACTTAATGTTTTAATATTATGCAAATCAAGAGTCCTCGCAAGCACATAATTTAAGCCATTTTTAGCAATATCTAAATTAGTATGTGCACAGATTACAGAGATATTATTAGCTATTATTTTTAAAATCTTTTTCTGAGTAACTGATTTTAAGGCTTGAAATATAATCGGATGATGACTTATGATTAAATCTACGTTTTCACTGATTGCATAATCTACAATAGCATCGGTCACATCTAAACTAATTAAAATAGTCGAAACATTTTGGTCCATATCGCCAACAAGTAAACCGGTATTATCCCACGAATATGAAGAATTGAACGGAGCAAAATCATTAATTTTCTTATAAAAGTCTCTAACTTTAAGCATTTAATAAACCCTCAATATCTATTATATAATTTGTTGTAGTTTATATTATTAAGTTTATAATGTCAAGAAATTTCTCATTATTTCGCATAAAAAAAAGGTCAGCAATAAAGCTGACCTTTCCAACACAAATTATATGTTATTGACGATTAAATCTTCCTCTTTGAAAACGATCTCTTTTTGGTCTGTCTTCTCTAGGACGAGCTTGATTAACGTTCAATTTGCGTCCTTTAAGTTCAAAACCATTTAAACTTTCGATAGCATCATTAGCTTGACCTTCGTCAGCCATTTCAACAAAACCAAAACCTCTTGAGTCACCGGTTTCTCTGTCTTTAATTATAACTGCGGATTCTACTGATCCATACTGCTCAAAAGCAGTGCGTAATTCTGTGTCACTTACCATTCTGGACACATTTCCTACGAAGATATTCATACCTTCATCTCCTTGATATATTCTCTTATGACAGAGCTTTGACTCGTAAATCGTATTCCACGATTTAAATTCTCACACTATCATCTTAGACAAGTTATTAAATATCCGATAACTTGGCAAGTTATTTTTTTACTTATTTTTAAAAATAATTTAACCAACAAGCCAAAAGATAGGCTGTGTATAGGTTTTAATCAAATATTTTTTTTTGATATTATCAATTATTTATGATACTTTAATTAATAAAGCTAATGTCAATATTACTAAATATTAATAAATACAGGTGTTTATTAATATAAAAAACATTTAAGGCTGTTGAAAGATACAATAAGCTTCTATCTTATTGGAAACTTATTAATGGGTGTTCTTGCAGTTAAGGAGCTTTGATGCAAGCAAAAATGCTCACGCAATTTAATTATTGTTCTACAGGCTTCCAGCTTGTAGTTTCATAAAATATTGAATATCTATCACTTAAGGTTTTTAGTGTAAGCAAAAATGCTCGCACAACAACATTATTCAACAACCTTTTTATTTATATCAATACTAAATTTACAAGCTCTAATTGCTGTATCTTGAAAAACTCTTGACAAATTTATTGTAACATTAATGATGTAGTTTATGGTGTTAAATTTTTCTTATTATGTAAAAAATAAAACTTTATTAAAAAACATAAAGATTGAGAGTAACGAAGGCTCTGTATTACTCATAAGTGGAGATATTAATAAAAATCTATTATTATTGTCAGGCATTTTATGTGGGCTAATTCCATCAACAGACAAACTTGATATCGAGCATTTAGAATATCTTTTCCAAGACTATTATGGGAAATTAGAAATACACCAAGGTATTCTTGAAGAATATTATTTAATAGGCGATCAACCGGATAGACATTTTTTATTTTCTATGGTTTTTGAAGAATTTATGGGCAGAACTACCTTAAAAAAAGAAAATGAAATCATTGAAAAACTAAACCAAGCTGATCTGGATAGTAGTTTTTATTTCAGAAAAATTAATACCCTCTCCGGGGGAGAAAAGACAAAATTAGCTATAGCTCTCGCAATGAGTTCAGACTCAAAATGCTTTTTATTTTATAACTGCGTTCCATGGTTAGACAACACAGGAAGAAAAATACTTTATAATTTCATTAAAAAGCTTATATCTGCAAACAAAAAAACTATCATATTTGAACAAGAATATGACTTTCTTTTACCATTAGTAACATCATTTGCAAACTTTGAAAACAACACACTAAAATACGAAAAACAACACATTAAAATCTCTCCCAAATTATACACTCTAATAAAAAAATACAAAAACAATCAATCAGATTTTTCTTCTGATGAGTGCATACTTAATTTTAAGAATGTACTATTTAATAATTACCCCAATAACTTACATAAAATTGACCAGGCAACAGGGCTTACTTATCCACTACTCAACAACATATCTTTTACCATAACTAAAAAAAAACACTTTATACTCACCGGTGAAAACGGATCAGGAAAATCAACTATATTTAACTTATGTTTTAGATTAATCAAACCTCAAATAGGAGAAATTACTCTTTTAAATAAAAATATCAATGACTTTAGCAGAAACGAATTATGTTCATATATAACTTATATTTCACAATTCCCTCAATATCAATTAATTCATCACAATCTAAGTGATTATAAAAATTTAATTAAGGATGATTTTCTACAAGACAAATTAAATTCTATTATACCAAACTCTGATAATCTATCAGTTATTCAAATGTCACTTTTTGAAATGAAAATATTACTTCTATTAAGTTCAATTAATTCCCGGACAAAATTGTTAATGCTTGACGAACCAAGCTGGGGATTAGATAATAAACAAATTTTCTCTTTATTAAATCTACTTTTTGATTTAATGAAACAGTATGATTTTACAATTTTTGCAATCACTCATTCTAAAGAATTTATAAAAAATATTAACTTTAACACCCTTGAAATCAATAAAGGGATTCTAATCAATGAAACTTAAAAAAAAATTATCTCAAAAACTTCTTTTCATCCCACTTTGGAGCAAAATACTATATTTGATTGTAAATGCTATAATCTACTTTCCTTTCTTTATTACAGAAACTAATTTTCATAAGTATATACTATTTGTTCTTATCTATGTATTATTTAACACTTTCCTCGCATCTATAATTTGTGGTAAAAAAACTATTCTAATTATCATACTACTTTGGATTACAGGATTACTCTTTTACATACTAAGCTCTGTTATTTTTTTTCTGTGCGATTTCGCCATTACTCCTACAATGAGCCTTAGTACACCACTAAACAAAATTTTATATTTAAGTCTTTATCCTATTAGAATGTTAGGTATATTTCTTAATGGATTTATCTTTATACAAATACTATCACCGGTACAATTTCTCAAATACGGGAAATTTGGACTAAAAATAGCACTCGTATTAAGGTCAGTAAACTTTATAACAGATGAATTTAAAAAAAACAGACAAGCTCTTATTATGTCTGGAATTATACCTGATGATGAAGAGATTAAAAAGAATAAAAAAAACATCTTGTTAATGCTTAAACAAAGCCCACTTTTAATTACCCTAACCATAAGAAATTTATTTCTTTGGATTTACTGGATTATCCAATATTTTAAAAAAATAGAAAAAAAGGAGTTGAAATGAAGAAATATTTATTCATTATTTTAACCGGATTATGTGCAGCTTTAACAATAGCTGTTAAAGTACCCATAGTAGGAACCGGCGGATATTTTAATATCGGCGATATTGCTGTTGTTTTCACAGGTATGTTTCTTGGAGGCTGGACAGGTGCCTTAGCCGCAGGATTAGGAAGTGCTTTAGCTGATATCTTAGCAGGCTATTATATCTATGCAGTGTTTACCTTGATAGCAAAAGGTTCATTTGCATTGATTGCCGGAACTCTTGCAATTAAAAAACCTCTTTGGCTTATTCTGGGTGGTTTAAGTATGATATTTACTTATTTTATCGTACAAATTTTTATGCCGGGTGCAGGACTTCAAGCAGCTGTGAGCGAACTTCCTGTAAATTTACTCCAAGGGACTCTCGGAAGTTTAGGTGGATTTATTGTCTATAAACAAGTACTAAAAGCATTGCCTAAAAAATAAGCAAAAAAAGAGGCACCCTTTTGGGGTGCCCTTTGGGTATGAGGAGGTTATATGAACAGAATCTGTGGGGAGGATTCTGTATAATTATAAACAAATGCAATAGTTAAATGTTACACTTTTTTTTGATTATTTTTTATCATAAATAGCTATATGATAATAATAAAGGCTATTGAATAATCAAGTTATGGGAGCATCATTGTTTGCACAACAATTGTTTCAAAAGGCTTTAGAACTTTTTTGTATTTAAGGTAGCATTTAAAGCAACGGGGAGAAAAGTCTTGCCAAAGATTCTAATATTTTTTTAAAAATATTTCTGTCTTTATATTCTTCAAGTTTAATACATTTTGAATTTTTCAAATCTGATAAAATTATGTTCTTCATCTCCAATGCAAATGATTTATCATAAACCAAAGCATTTAGTTCAAAATTTTGTTTAAAGCTTCTTATATCCATATTAGCAGAACCTACAGAGACTATAAAATCATCAGCTAAAAAAACCTTTGAATGAATAAATCCGTCTAAATATTCATATATCTTAACACCGGATTCAAGTAATTCTTCATAATATGAATGCGTCCCGTAACCAACAATCTTATGATCTGCTTTAAACGGAAGAATAATCCTTACATCTACGCCACTTAAAGCAGCAGTTTTCAAAGAAGTAAGCATACTTTCATTAAGCACCATATACGGACTTTCAATATAAATATAATCTTCAGCATTTGCAATAATAGCAAAATAAGCCTGCATAATATTTTCCCAATCAGAATCCGGACCGGAGCTAACTATCTGCACAGGACACAAATCTTTAACTTCAGGCTTAGGAAACAAATGTTCATCCACTAAAAACTGCCCACTAACAAAACTCCAATCAAGCAAAAACATCTTTTGCAACAATAATACTGAATCACCGCAAATCTTTAAATGTGTATCACGCCAATGCCCGAATTTCTTGCTTAGCCCCATATATTGATTTCCTATATTCACTCCGCCGATATAAGCAATTTTACCGTCAATAACAGCACATTTCCTATGATCTCGATAATTTAACTTACTATTTAAAAAAGGAAAATAAACCGGTAAAAAAGAATATACTTCTGCTCCGAAATTAACTAACTCTTTCCAGAATCTTTTCTTAATTCTCCAAGTCCCAACTGCATCGTAGATTAACCTTACCTTTACCCCTTCTTTGGCTTTTTGAATCAATATTTCTCTTAATTTCTTTCCTGTTTCATCATTATGTATAGAAAAATATTCTAAATGAATATGCTCTTTTGCATTCAAAATATCATCAAAAAGTGAATTTATCTTATCTTTGCCGGAAGAAAAAATTGCTATTTTATTTTTATTTACCAAACTAGCTTTGTTGTTATTATACAATAAATGAATAAGTCTTAAGGCATTATTATCCGTTAATTGTCTCTCAATTATGTTATCTTGAGTGGTATTTAATATTTTTTTTAAATATATCTCAATTTTATCATCATCAAGGACGCTTTTTCTCTTAAACATCTTGTTTTTCCTGTAATTAATACCAAGAAAAATATACAATATAAAACCAATTACCGGCAAAAATATCAATACTTGAATCCATGCCAATGTATTAAATGGATTTTTATTTTCCCTAATAACCAAAAAAATAATAGATAAAATCATAAAAATAAAAATATAATTTAGCAATAACTTCATATTGTTGTTAATAATGTTCAACAAACCGGGATTGGCTTCATTTAGGTAATACATAACTAATATAACTAACACTACTAAAATACTTAAAACAAACCAGATTAAACGTCTCATTGATTTTTATCTATAATATTCTTAATTGATTTTAATAGAGTTAATGAATCAAAAGGCTTATCCAAATAGATTATATTATTCTTCGGTATATCAGGATGGTTATCAAACATCATTTTTAAGTTACCGGAAATAATTATACAAGGCACATTATTGTTTACTTCCCTTATATCTTTTATAATTTCTACACCATCTTTAACCGGAATCAAATAATCCGTTATCACTAAATCAATACTATCTCTATTTTTATAATAATAATCTAAAGCATCCTTAGCATACTGAAATCCATAAACTAAAAAACCATATTTGCTTAGTATCTTAGTAATTGCGTAAACAATACTCTTTTCGTCATCTATCAATAAAACACTCATTTTTTTAGGAAACGTTAATATTGATTCTTTAACATCTTCTTGCTTCTTTTCAGGCTTCACTGTCGGGATATATACAGAAAACTCCGAACCTTTACCTAATTCTGACGCTACATCTATAAAACCATCTACACTTCTTACTATCCCGTCAATCACCGATAATCCTAAGCCAGTATTTTCTCCAATATCTTTTGTCGTAAAATATGGATCAAATATCTTATCTATATCAACATCAGAAATCCCTACGCCATTATCTACTACCTTAATACATACATATTTATCATAATGCATCTTATTCTTAATCTCAAAAGTTTGATTTTGCCTTAAAGTATCAATTATCTTTAAACTAATAAATCCTGTTGTATCCTTTATAGCTTGAACTGAATTTGAAACTAAATTTAGAATAATCTGTAAAATATGAGAAGATTCCATAAACACATAAGAATTAGATTTACAATATATTAAAAATTTTAAATTCATTGGAACTGCAGTTCTTATTGTTTTATCAATACCTGCAATCACATCTTGTACACATAATATACTTTTTTCACTTTCTTTTTGCCTACTGAAAAGCAAAATCTGTCGAATAATTTCCTTTGCCCTATTAGAAGCTTTAATTATCTCATTTAAATCATTAATAATTAAAGAGTTTTCTTTAAGTTCATCTTTAAGTAATTCAGCATAACCAAGGATTATAGATAAAATATTATTAAAATCATGTGCAATACCTCCGGCAAGTGTACCTAAAGATTCAAGCTTTGCTGAATGTTGAATTTGTCGATTATGTATATTTTCTTCAGTTACATCTTTCTTAATTGCAATATAATGAGTAATATTATTAAAACTATCTTTTAATGGAGTTATTATCACATCTTCTTCATATATATCTCCATTCTTTTTTTTATTAATAAACACATTATGCCAAACTAAACCTTGTTTTATATTACTCCACATTAAATTATAAAATTCAGAAGACATTTTATTGCTTTTCAAAATCGATGGATTACGACCTAATAATTCCTCTTTAGTATATCCACATATAGAAGTATATCCCTTATTTACATATATAATCTTAGCGTTACTGTCCGTAATTACTATACCTTCTTTAATTTCTTCTATTGCATTACCTAAAAGCTCTAATCTCTCTTTAATACTTGCATTATGAGTAATATTTGAGATAATTCCTGCAATACCAATAATTGAGTCATTCATAAAAACAGGTACTTTTTTTACATTAAAAACTTGCTTTTTATTCTTAAATCCTTCTATAAGTATTTCTTGTTTTGATGTTAATACCCGAAAATCTGATTCCATATATATTTTAGCAACTTGACTATTAAAAACCTCTTGATCAGTTTTTCCTAAAATATCTTCTATTTTCAAATTGTTATAATTTAAGTAATCAGGACTCATATATGTATATCTTAATTTTTCGTCTTTCAAAAAATACATATTTTCTGAATTATCTAATAATTCTAAATACCTTAAGTTTTGTTTTTCATAGTCATTTTTAAAATCTTTGTCTTTAGCCATTAGATACATTATAAATTGAATTGCATAAAAATTATCCTCAATATCTAATAGTTTATTAATCTTAACTTTCAAACATAGCTCGTCTGCTAAAGGTGTTTTATAAATTAATTCATAGTAATCCAAAATTTTATCTTGTTCAATATCATTTAAAACTTGACTATAAAACTTTTCACTAATTAAGAAATCGTTATCTATTTCTTTACCTACTACATTTATTTGTTGTAATCCGGTCAAACTTTCTGCAGCATTATTAAAAAATACAACCTTTTGATTTAAATCAATAACACACGTTATCATATCTTCTTGATTGAGTATATTATCAGAAATCTTTTGTTTTACAAACAAATAAGATATTTTATTCTTTAAAACTTCTATTAATACCTGATTTTCAGGATTATTAGTATTTTTTTTCAATTTCTCAAGCAAAACAAATAATTCATTTTCTGCGGACATAAATTATCCCCTTATCATATATTCATTAAGTCATTATCAAGTTTTATTATCTAATTGTCAATTAAAAAATGAAATTACTTGACTTTTTTATAAAAATGATTTTTTATGTTATTTGTAAAAGTAATTAATCAATCAGATTATATAAATTTTTTATAAGGATGAATATGTTCACTGAAATTATTCTTAATATCCAGCCGAGAGAAAAACGAATGGCTCTAATGGAAGACCATCAATTAGTTGAACTCTTTGTTGAAAAAGGAAGCAACAATAATATCGTTGGAAATATCTATAAAGGAATAGTAAAAGATGTCTTACCCGGACTTGGGGCTGCTTTTATTGATATTGGACACGACAGAACCGCTTTTTTACACTATACAGATATTGTCTCTGATTTTTTAGATGATGCTGATGACGATGAAAACACAGAACAAAATAACAAATTTCTCGCACAAGATTCTCACAAAATTACAGAAGTACTCAAACCAAACCAAGAAATCATTGTTCAAATTCAAAAAGGGCCAATAGGGAATAAAGGGGCAAGATTAATAGGACAAATATCACTTCCCGGTAAATTATTAGTTTTTTTCCCGCATCAAGAAAAAATTGCTGTTTCAAGAAAAATTAATTCCTACCAAGAAAAAAATAGAATCAAAACTATCCTACAAAACATTATCGACCCTAATATTGGCATTATTGTCAGAACTGAAGCAGAAAACTGTTCGGAAGAAGAGTTAATAGAGGAATATAAGCTATTATACAAACAATGGAAATTTCTCGAAAAAAAGATAGAAAATAGCAAAGCCCCCACTTGTATTTTTGACGAAAACGATTTAATGAGTACCATAGTAAGAGATATTTTTACCTCCAAAGTAGATAGACTTATTGTTGACAATAGGGATTATTTTAATCAAATTACTCACAGGCTTAAAGAATATAATCCGGAACTCAGCGAAAGATGTGAACTATATCTCGAAGATAGCCCTATTTTTGACACTTACAATATTGAAAAAGAAATTGAAAAAATATTCTTTAGTAGAATTTATTTACCAAGTGGAGGCAATATAGTTATTGAGCAAACTGAAGCCTTAGTTACTATTGATGTAAATACAGGCAGTTATACAGGGAAAAATAATTATGAACAAACTATAAAGCTTACAAATATTGAAGCTGCAAAAGAAATTGCTCGACAAGTAAGACTACGAAACTTAAGCGGAATACTAATTATAGATTTTATTGATATGCAACACGATCAAAGTAAGCAGGAAGTCTTAGATCAACTCAAACAAGCCTTTAAAAAAGATAGAGCAAAAAACAGAGTATATCCTTTTGGTCCCCTTGGACTTGTAGAAGTAACTCGTAAAAGAACCAGAACAACTCTAATGCAAACATACTTTGAACACTGCCCACATTGCCATGGGACAGGAAGAGTTCTTTCCAGAAATTCTCTTATCTTTAAAATCAATAGATGGTTACAAAGAGCAGAATATTTTATTAAATGCAAACCTTTAGAAATCTTTGTACCGAGTTCAGTCAAACAAAGTTATGATGAAAATCCAGACATTTTAACAAAAACTTGCAACCCTGTTAAGATAATAGAAGACAAGTCATTAGATCATAACCAATACAAGATTATCCTTACAGAAGAAGGAAAAGATATTACTGCTAAATATAATTCTTGACAAGAAGACCTAATATAAAAAAAATTGTCACAATAAGATAAATAAGTTAACTAATAAAGGAGAATAAATCATAATGTATGCTATCGTAGATTTTATGGGATATCAGTACCGCATTGAAAAAGATGCTACTCTCAAAGTTCCTTATATCGCTAAAGGCGAAGCGGGAAATGAAATTAAAATTGAAAAGATTTTAATGATACATGACAATGAAAGTATTTCATTTGGACATCCTGTGATTGATGCAGCACAAGCTACTGCTGAAATTATTAAACACGGAAGAGATCGTAAAGTTATTGTATTCAAAAAGAAAAGAAGAAAAGGTTACAGAAAAACTCAAGGTCATCGTCAATATTTTACAGAAATCAAGATTAAAGATATTAAATTTTAATAATAAGCGAGGATAAAATGGCTCATAAGAAAGGTGTTGGAAGCTCCAGAAACGGAAGAGATAGTAATCCTAAATATCTCGGAGTAAAAAAATTTGGTGGAGAATCTGTAATAGCAGGTAATATTATTATCCGCCAACGCGGTACAAAATTTCATCCCGGCGTTAATGTCGGTATCGGAAGAGACTTCACTATATTCAGTCTTATTGATGGCAATGTAAAATTTACCACTAAAAAAGAAGGAAAAAAATTCGTTAATGTTGTACCTTTAAATTCATAAGGACAATTATCATATTTAAGCCTCCAAAATAACGGAGGCTTTTTTTTATAATAAAAATTTGCTTTACGCTATAAACTATATTATATTTTTAATAAAAGCTATAAGGAGTAAAAAATGGCTAAAAAAACTGTTACAATCTCTTCGAAAGTAGGAGAAAACTACGTTGTTGATCTTAAAGCGAGAAACTTTTCTTTAAAAATTGACCAACCCATTCCAATGGGTACTGATCAGGGTCCTACACCTTTAGAATATTTCTTTTTTGCCTTAGGTGGCTGTGTATGCACTATAGGAAGAATCATTGCTCAACAAAAAAAACTCCCGGTTAAAAGTATTGAAGTTCGAATTGAAGGGGATTTGGATGTAGATGTTTTAATGGGTAAAAACAAAACCGACAGAGCAGGTTTTACTGATATCAAAGTTTATACAAAAATTGATGCACCTATGAGCAAAGAAGAAAAAGAAGCATTTTTAAAAGAAATTGATACTCGTTGTCCAATTTCAGATAATATTGAAAAAACAAGTAGTGTTAAATTAATGGTAGAAGAATAGTTTTACCTTTATAAAAGCAATAAAGAGCTGTCTTATCTTAAGACGGCTCTTTTTTTAAGAGAAATATTTTAGTTTCATTTAATAGTTTACCATTACTTAAAACATTATTAACTAAGTAAAAAAATAATAAAATAATAATTGCCAAAAAAGTAGTTATTATTTTTGAATAAATACTTCCAAGTTTAAAACTATCTATCATTGAAACAAACGCAAACCAAATACTTGATATCGCAATAATCTTTAAAAATAAAATAAAAAATTTATATAAAAAAGAAGATATTGAATAAGAAAAATACTTAAATACAATCAGATTAAAACTAATACTACGTACTATTGACAAACAAACATAAATTGTTAAAATAATAATAAAATCCAAAGATCGATTCAAGTAAATCACTACATTTGTTAATATAATCGCAGAAATTGACCAAATAAATTCAATGTGAGTTTTTCTTAGTACTGCAAAGAAGCTATTTAGAGGATTCATTATAAGTAAGGCAACGGCCTTAAAGAAAAGCAATAATACAATCCATTTCAGTTCATTTAAATTATTAATGCCAAACATTAATTCAAGATATTCTCTTATCAACAAACAATAAATCAAAAAAGCAGGAATGAGTAATTCAAACAAGGTAAAATAAAATCTGTCAAGACGAGAATTAAACTCACTCAGATCAAGTTTACTAAATTTAGCCGTAAAAACTTGAGCAAGTGATTGTGTAATAAGTCCGCTTGGAATTAAGACTACTTGAAAGGCAATGAAATAATTACCAATATTTTCCGGGCTATAATAGATACCCAAGATCAAGATAGGAAATTCAGACATTAGCATATTCAAAGAAGTTGCTACAGTTGAGAAAAAAAGAAAATTAAAATTAGCCTTAAGCAGTTGTAATGATTCTTTTAATTTTACCAAACAAGTTATAAATAACAACTTAATCTTCAGTAATTTTTTTAGATTAAAAGAGAAACAATCAACGGTATTTAAATAGAGGATTATAAGTTCAAATAAATTTCCTAAATAAAAAATAACAATGAATATTCTAATATCTTGATGGAAAGGTATAATCAATAATGCCAAGCTACAATAAAAAAATACATTTAAAGTTTCTGCCAGACTTAAAAGCTTAAATTTCATCTTATGTTGTAAATCTGCTCTAAACATTTGTCGTAATATCTCTAATAAAATAAATGGAATTGACCAATATAAAATCTGTGTTAAGATTACTGACTGATAATGTTTACCAAAATAGGGTGCACAAAAAGACACTATCAGGCTTAATATAAAACCTAAAGTAATAACAAAAGGCAAGGATTTCTTTAATACATTTTTTTTTTGCTCGACTACGATGAAAGTATTAAGGCTAAACATTGATAAACTTGCAAAAAAAGTTATCAAAACAGCAAGTTCTCTATATACACCAATTAACTGCCTATCAAATATTTTAGCAATTAATAGAAATAAGGCAAAAGAAAATATCTTTCTAATAAAACCGGATAAAAAGGTCCACTTAACAGAACTTAAAACCGAGTTCAACTCAATCATCCGTAAAATCAAATAATGAAATCTGATTTTGTTTAATATCTATTCCTAAATGTTTATAAGCCTTAAAGGTTACTTTTCTACCTTGAGAAGTCCTCTCTAAAAAACCTTGTTGTATCAAATATGGTTCAAATATCTCTTCGAGAGTACCGGGATCTTCACCTACGGCAACTGAAATAGTTTTTAATCCTACAGGCCCACCCTTATAGTTTTCAATCATAGTGAGTAATATCTTTTTATCCATCTCGTCGAGTCCGGCATTATCAACGTTAAGCATTTCTAAAGCTTTATCAGCTATCACTTTTGTAATAATTCCATCGCCTCTTATTTGAGCATAATCTCTGACACGACGTAATAATCTATTAGCTACACGAGGAGTTCCTCTACTACGTCGAGCTATTTCAATAGCTCCCTCTTCTTCGATAACCACATCTAAGAGTTTGGCAGAGCGTTTAATAATCTTTTCTAAATCTTTTTGATCGTAATAATTTAGTCTTAATACGATACCAAATCTTGCACGCAAAGGTTCTGTTAAAAGCCCTGCACGAGTTGTAGCCCCAATTAGAGTAAATGGTGATAAATCTAACTTAAGTGTTCTTGCACTAGGTCCGCTATCAATAATAATTTCAATGCTAAAATCTTCTAAGGCAGAATACATATACTCTTCAACAACGTGATTTAGGCGATGTATCTCATCTATAAATAAAACTTCTCGGCTATTCAAATTTGTCATTATTCCTGCTAAATCTCCCGGTTTTTCAATAACCGGTCCCGAACTTAGCCTTAGATTAACATTTAATTCTGAGGATATAATATTTGCAAGGGTAGTTTTACCTAATCCCGGAGGTCCGTACAATAATACATGATCTAAAGGCTCACCGCGACGCTTAGCTGCTTCAATAGAAATATAAAGTAATTCTTTTAGATTATCCTGTCCGACAAAATCATCTAAAATCTTTGGACGTAAAGCCCGATCAAATTCTTTTTCTTCATTTAGTACTTCCGGGTCAGCTATTCTTTCCAGCATATCTTATATCCTCATTTTCTAATCTCTTGACACCTATTTTTCCATACGTGTTAAATTTGTCAATTATTTAAAGCAAAAAATGTTAATTGTGCTTCTATATAAATAAGTTAGACATAATCAAATATTTTTGACATAAACCAAAAAATTTTAAATTATTTATTTTCAAAATACTCTATAGTTTCAGCAACTCCTTGTTTTAGAGAATATTGAGGCTCCCAGCCTAAAATCCTGATAGCTTTTTCAATATTTAAGCAACTTTTTCTAATATCCCCGGGGCGAGGTTCTCCTCTATGAGGGTTAAACTCTTTATTCATTTGTTTAGACACTTCTCTTAAGAGTTCACCTGTTGTAGTTTCAACACCTGTTCCGATATTGATTGCTTGCAAATTGGCCTTTTCAAGGGCAATTACATTAGCATTAACCACATCTTTAACATACACGTAATCTCTTATCATACCGTCAGGATTTTCTTGATAAGCATATAAGTATGGAGTTTCATTATTAAGATATTTTTCTATAAATATCGAAACTACACCTGCTTCACCATGAGACACTTGACGAGGGCCAAAGACATTAGCATATCTAAGTACAGTATAATTAAGGTTAAAGGCATTATTATAATAATATAAATATGCCTCTGATACAAATTTATGAATAGCATAAGGTGATAAAGGCTTAGGGTTATACATTTCTGAAGTTGGATATTCTTTAGCTTCACCATAAACTGCCCCACCTGAAGAAATAAAGATTACCTTTCTAACTTTATGTTTTACACAACTTTCTAAAACATTTAAAAAACCTTTAGCATTAATTTCTGCATCTAATAAAGGTTGTTTAGCCGAAACCGGTACACTTATTTGAGCAGCATGATGATTTACAATCTCAGGTTTTTCTATTTGAAAAACTTTATCTAATTCTTTTGAACATATATCGAGCAAATAAAATTTTGCTTTGGGGTTTAGGTTGCTTGTATAACCTGTTGAAAGGTTATCTACGACAATTACTTCGTGACCTAACTCAATATATTTATCAACTATATGAGAAGCTATAAATCCTGCTCCTCCGGTAACAAGTATTTTCATTTATCCTCCATCAAATCTTCACAGGAAATACTATTAATTTTTTCAATTATTTCAAAACTACAAGTCGGTAGTGTAACAGAAACAGCTTTTCTTAAAACATTGACATTTAGTATTATTGTATCAGGTGATTCAACATTTTCAATAATACCTTCAAGCCCAATTAACGGTCCTGAAGTAATTTTCACCTTATATCCTTTTTCTAAATAAACACTCTCATTCATTGGTAATTTAGTTTGTCTGCCTTCAAATATTCTTTGTAAATCATCTACTAATTCTCTTTCATTTTTCACTAACAAGAAATTAGCTACATGACCGGCTTTAACAATTATCTCTTTTTCTTTAAATGTACATTTAGTAAAAAAATAACAGGGTATTAATATCTTTGAAAAATGGACTTTCTTATTTTTATATACTCTATAACTATCATATTGAGGCAAATAATACTCAATTTCATTTTGCAATGCCCACTTAGCTATTTTTTTTTCACATCTTGATTTTGTATGTATAACATACCATTTTTTATCGCTATTTGCTAATTCAATAGTCCCAAATAGTTCAGGCGTTAATCCCACTTCCTGCATCTTTAAATCCTTAAACAATGATGCAAGGGAGAATAACTCCCTTGCAATATGAAATTTTATAAGAGTACTATATTTTCTGAGCTTATATTTTTTGTTGCATTACGAGTATCTAAGATATGTTTTGCTTTGTTAACAACATCTTTATAATCAAAACAAGTATGATCAGTTAATATTATCAACATATCATAACTACTAATATTTTTTAAATCAACACTATTATAAATCTTATCATTTAACTCATTATGAAATTTTGGAACGTACGGATCGTGATAATCAAATCTCACATCCCAATCTTCAAGTAACATAATTAAATTATGGATTGGTGATTCTCTAACATCACGGATATCTTTTTTATACGCTGCACCTAATAGCAAAATCTTTGCGTCAGAAATAGCCTTTTTATCTTTATTTAAAACTTTTATTGCTTTTTCTAAAACAAATTGAGGCATTTCATTATTGATTTCACCGGCAAGTTCAATCAATCTGGTATGATAAGAATATTCCCTTGCTTTCCAAGTTAGATAGAACGGATCAATAGGGATACAATGTCCACCTACGCCCGGACCGGGATAAAAGGCCATAAAGCCATAAGGTTTTGTTTTAGCGGCTTCTATTACTTCCCAGTGAGATATTCCCATCCTTTCACAAAGAATAGTCATTTCATTAGCAAGAGCAATGTTAATATTTCTAAATGTATTCTCGTAAATCTTTTCCATTTCAGCTACTGCAGGAGAAGAAACTAAAAATACACTTGCATCTAAAATACTTTCATAAAAAGCCTTAGCTACCAAATTACAATCTTCTGTTACACCGCCTACAACCTTAGGAGTATTAGCTGTTTTATATGATTCATTGCCCGGATCAACTCTTTCAGGTGAAAAGGCAATAAATACATCTTTACCAACAATAAAACCTTTACTTTTAATCGGCGGAACTAATAATTCTTCTGTAGTGCCGGGATAGGTTGTACTTTCTAAAACCATTAATGTTTCTGTAGAAATATGCTCAACTATTGAGTTTATAGAATCCTTAATAAATCTCATATCAGGTTGATGATATTTATCTAAAGGCGTAGGTACTGCAATAAGAATAATATCAACATCTTTAATTAATGAATAATCATTACTTGCAGATAACATACCTTTTTTTACTAAATCTCTTAATTCATCATCATCCACATCACCTATATAATTTTTACCTGCATTAACATTTTGGATGCAAAAATCACTTACGTCAATCCCAATAACATGGTAACCTCTTCTTGCCACAGTTACTGCCATAGGCAAACCTACATAACCTAATCCGATTACAGCTACTTTAGATTGTTTTTGGCTAAACTTTTTTATCAGTCTTTCAGAATGCATATATACTCCTTAAAAATTAGTATCTATAATGTTCGGGTTTAAATGGTCCTTTGGGAGAAACACCAATATAATCTGCTTGTTTTTGAGTTAATTTAGTTAATTTTACACCGAGTTTTTCTAAATGAAGTCTGGCAACCTCTTCATCAAGTTCCTTTGGCAACATATAAACACCGACAGGAAGACGATCTTTCCATAATTTAAGTTGAGCAAGTACTTGATTAGTAAAAGAATTACTCATTACAAAAGAAGGATGTCCGGTTGCATTCCCAAGATTAACAAGTCTTCCTTCAGAAAGTAAAATTATACAATGTCCATCAGGAAATAATATCTTATCTACCTGAGGTTTAATATTA
Source organism: Candidatus Cloacimonadota bacterium (assembly GCA_023230175.1). GTDB lineage: Bacteria > Cloacimonadota > Cloacimonadia > Cloacimonadales > WRIO01 > JALNXV01. Next base: position 3,807 of record JALNXV010000012.1, on the reverse strand, counting down.
ATCTTTTGAACTCCTGGAGTTTCATATAATTTATCAATTTGAATTTCATTATCAAAATGACCAATATTACATACTATAGCCTGATCTTTCATTGCTTGCATATCTTCTACAGTAATCACTTCACAATTACCTGTAGCTGTGACAAATATATCTGCTTCGTTTAAAGCATCTTGAAGAGTTTTGACTTCAAAGCCTTCCATTGCTGCTTGTAATGCACAAATAGGGTCAATTTCAGTTATGATTACTCTTGCTCCAAAGCCACGCATTGATTGAGCACAACCTTTACCTACGTCACCGTATCCACAAACGCAAACAACCTTACCTGCAACCATTACATCAGTACCACGTTTGATTCCATCAGCGAGTGATTCTCTACAACCATAAAGGTTATCAAATTTTGATTTAGTTACAGAATCATTTACATTAATTGCAGGAAAAAGAAGAGTTCCTTTTTTCATCATATCGTACAATCTATGGACGCCGGTTGTTGTTTCTTCAGAAACTCCAACCATAGCCTTAGATATATTATGCCATTTATTTGGATTTGTGGTAATCTCTTCTAAAGCACAGCGTTGTAAGATAGAAAATTCTCTATTAGTTGTAGTAATTTCAGGAATTTTACCTGTCCGAGCATAAAGTTCTTCAAGTCTATAACCTTCGTGAATCATCAAAGTAGCATCACCACCATCATCAACTATCATTTGTGGTCCAAGATTTTCACCAAAAGTGATTGCTTGTTTAGTACACCACCAATACTCTTCTAAAGTTTCGCCTTTCCAAGCAAAAACCGGTACGCCTTTTTGAACTACAGCAGCAGCAGCATGATCTTGAGTAGAAAATATATTACAAGAAGCCCAACGAACATCAGCACCTAATTCAACCAGGGTTTCTATTAGAATAGCTGTTTGAATAGTCATATGCAAGCTACCCATAATTCTAACACCTTTAAGAGGCTTTTCTTTTCCATATTTTTCTCTTAATGCCATTAATCCGGGCATTTCTTTTTCAGAAATATCTATTTCTTTTCTTCCATATTCAGCAAGATTTATATCTTTTATTTTGTAATCCATTTATCCTCCTATGAACGGTTTTTATTATAATCTCTACGATCGTCTCTTCTATCGTGATTATTTCTTCTATCTCTATCATAATTTGGTTTTCGAGGTGGAGGGTTATCTCCGAACTCTCTTGTTGAAAGTGCAATTTTTCCTGCTTTATCTGATTCTACGACACGAACCTTTATCTTATCCCCAACCTTAAAATGATCGGAAATTTGTTCGCCTCTTGGAACAGGTAATTGAGAAATATGTGCCATTCCTTCTTTATACCCATTCATAAACTTAACAAAGACGCCAAAAGATTCTATTCTGCTTACTTCCCCTTCATACCACTCAGTTTGACTTGGTACAGTTATAATGCTGGTAATAAGTTCTTTTGCTCTATCTATCATTAGTTTATTATTGGATGCTATTTGAATATTTCCGGTATCTTCAATATTTATATCTACTTTAGTCTCTTCTATTATCGCCTTAATTACTTTACCTGAGGCCCCAATAATTTCACCTAAACGACTTGGATCAACACTCATTGTTTCGATACGAGGAGCATTTTCAGCCATTTCTTTACGAGGTTCAGCAATGACCTCAGTCATATAATCTAATATTTTATTTCTGCTTGTTTTTGCTTTATCAAGGGCTATAGTCATAATTTCTTTAGTAATACCTTGTATTTTGATATCCATTTGCATTGCAGTAATTCCGTCTCTTGTGCCTGTAACTTTAAAATCCATATCACCAAGATGATCTTCAAGTCCTTGAATATCAGTTAAAACCACAAAATCATTACCTTCCATAATTAAACCATTAGCTATACCTGCTACAGGTGCTTTAATAGGCACTCCGGCAGCCATAAGAGATAAAGCTCCAACACAAACTGATGCCATTGAGGATGAACCATTTGACTCTGTAATATCTGAAACTATTCTAATTGTATATGGGAAATCTTCTTTGTTAGGAATGATAGGTTCTAATGCTCTTTCAGCTAAAGCTCCATGACCAAGCTCTCTACGACCGGGACCTCTCATAAAACCAGCTTCACCAACACTATAAGGAGGGAAATTATAATGTAAAAAGAAATTCTTTTTAAACTCTTCTTCAAGCCCGTCAATAATCTGTTCATCATTAGCTGTACCAAGAGTAACTGTACCAATGGCCTGTGTTTCTCCTCTGGTAAATAATGCAGAACCGTGAACTATTGGTAAAACATCTATCTCAATACTTATATCTCTGATATCATCAACGCCTCTTCCGTCAGCACGATTCTTATCATAAAGTATTGTATGTCTAACATATTTGGCAATCAAATCTTCTATAGCCATTTTATAATAACGTTCATTTTCAGTATATTTTTCTTCTCCTACCTGTTCAGAGGTTTCTAAAAGTATCTTTTCACTAAGCTCATCAATAGCGTTTTGTCTTTCTTGTTTTCCTTTTACCTGCATAGCATCTTTTATTGCCTGTCCATAAGTATTGTCCATAGTTGTTATAATCTCTTCAGGAATAGTATCAAGGATAACTTCTAATTTTTGCTTTCCTGCTTCTTCTGCAAATTCTTTTTGAGCAACACAAAGTTTTTTGATATACTCGTGTCCTGTATAAATAGCATCAAGCATCTTTTGTTCTGAAATCTCTTTAGAACCGGCTTCAATCATAACAACAGCTTTTTCAGTTCCACCTACATTAAGCTCTAAAACTGAGTCTTTGATCTTTTCAAAAGAAGGATTGATAACATATTCATCATCAATAATTCCTACTGTAACACCGGCAACCGGTCCGTTAAAAGGAATATCTGAAACAGATAAAGCTGCAGATGCACCCATAATACCCATAATAGCCGGGTCATTAACCCCATCATAAGCCAATGGACTAATTACGATATGTACGGGATTCCTAAATCCTTCAGGAAATAAAGGTCTAATAACCCTATCAATTAATCTTGAAAATAGTGTAGCATTAGTTGATGGTTTAGCTTCTCTTTTAAAAAAACCTCCGGGAATTTTACCCGAAGCATACATTTTTTCAATATAATCTACAGTTAAAGGGAAAAAATCAGTCATTTCTTTTCCTAATTTTCCCATAGTTGCTGTACATAATAAAACAGTTTTTCCGCAAGTCAAAATCACAGCACCGTTTGCTTGTTTAGCAATTTTTCCTGTTTCTAAAGTTATAGTTTTACTGTCAATCTCAACGCTTTTTGTGATTATGTTAAATGTGTGTTGTTGCATTATTTCTCCTTTTTATATTGAAGCAGTGCCATAGCAATAGATTTAATTCCTCATTAAAAAAAATTAAACTTATTGCCAAAGCTAAACTGCTTCTTAAATTGTTAATAGTTCTGCTATTACAGAACTTTTCATAAATGAAAAAAGTTAATTACTTGATTCATACTCATTGGATTGCATATTAATATAATACACATATTTGTTAAAAGAAAGGGGGAAATTTCCCCCTTTGTATTATCTTCTTAAACCGAGCGATTTTATTATCTTACGATATCTTTGAATGTCAATCTTGATGAGATAATCGAGTAAATTACGTCTCTGACCGATTAATTTCAAAAGCCCTCTTCTTGTAGAAAAATCTTTAGAATGAACTTTTAAATGTTCTGTTAAAGATTTAATCCTTTCTGAGATTAATGCTATCTGAACTTCCGGTGAACCGGTATCTGAATCATGGAGTTTATACTCTGCCATAATCGCCTCTTTGGCTTTTTTACTTAGTGCCATGCGGACTCCTTTCTATGAAAATT